>NZ_KB912917.1:76029-127700 GCF_000383875.1 Caldibacillus debilis DSM 16016
GCGACCATNTNCTGTTTCAATCCCTCATAGGTAAGATACAAACCGCTTTGCCTGGCGTTGTTGCTGAAACATTATCAAAAGTTTCAATCCCTCATAGGTAAGATACAAACGAGAGATTATTAGGTTTCGGGTTTGGAACCCGGAGCTGTTTCAATCCCTCATAGGTAAGATACAAACGATCTTTGTGCTGGTCGCCGTGGCCCATCTTCTGGAGTTTCAATCCCTCATAGGTAAGATACAAACGTTTAGTGAATATGGTAAATGATGAGTTTAATCAAGAGTTTCAATCCCTCATAGGTAAGATACAAACGGATAGGTTTGCTCAATTCGGCCCATGGTGATCGGATGTTTCAATCCCTCATAGGTAAGATACAAACGAACATACTCGACGGTTCCGTTTAAATCTAAACCGATGGTTTCAATCCCTCATAGGTAAGATACAAACCCAAAAAAATGTTGATAAATCAGAGTTTGGAAAAATTTCCTAATCGGTTTGATTTTTATTATAATTGATTGTAAACGTTTGATCAATATGAGGAAAAATGTTGATATTACGGGATTTAACACAATCTGGTGCCAAAAAAAGATTTGTCGTCGATCCCCCGGGATTTTGACGCTATCGGGGGTCGACGACAAAATTTCAAACCAAGATTCCGCTGGAAATTCCATAAAAAACGATCAATATGACCGCTGGAAAATCGGATGCCGGTCCAACCCATGCTTTCCTTGATTATTTTTCCGTCACCCAGAATCCCATTCGGATGGCGGGCATCTTCGATCCGGGGTGATCCGTCGCGTAAGTCAGCTGCGGAATGAGCGACATATCCGTATCCTTATCCTTTTGCCGGTAGATGCCCGGATAGAGGTCGATGATGTGATAGCCGGGTTCGCCGGTGGCAACGACGTCGAAGGTGAGATCGCCTTCGCTGTTGAAGGCGCACATGTAGCCGGCGTAGGCATTGTCATAGGTTAAATAATAGGCGTTGTCAAACTCGGTCCAGCCCCCGCCCTTGATGGTGATCCGGATCTTTGTGCCCGCAGGTCCCGATTTGGGGGACAGGTTCACGATGGAGGGCAAGATCCGCAAGTACTCCTGTCCATAGATCTCGCCGTCAATTTTTACGTCGATCCGGTGGGGAATGCCGCCCAGATCGTCCGGAATATTAAAATCATAGGATAATTGTCCGCTTTCATCCGTATCCACGGCAGCCAAGACCGCCGTTTCTTCCCCGAACCCCGATCCCGATACGCGGCTTCCCCGCATCGTATTCCAAATGATTTCCGCCCGCTTATTTTCCGGCAGTCCGCTCGCGCGCAAGCGAACCGGTTCCCCGACGGTTCCTTCGTGTTTGTCCAGGGCGATTTTCACGCCGGGCTTATTCTTTAATTCCGGCATTTCAAGACCGTTTCCCGCCTTTTCCGGAACGGGCTCCACATAGGCCTGATCCAGCGGCGGTTCCTCCGTCACCTCGAACATGAATTCGGGCGCCGGTTTGTCCGGATAGGGAGATTGCTGGTAGTTAATGTACGGCATGCCGAGATAGCCGGTCCGGATCCGGATAAAATGTTTTCCCGGCGGTCCCGCCGCGCGGATTTTTGCCTCCGCCTTGCCGTTTGTGGCCACGGCCGAGATCAAACCGGTGTATTTGTTATCATAGGTCAACTGCCAATTCCGCATATAGGTGCTCCAGCCCAGACCCTCCGCTTTTATCGTAATCTCCGTGCCGACGGGACCGGATGCGGGATACATGGAAAACTTAGGGTCCACCGTAAAAGCGGTTTGCCCGATTTTGACGTCCTTCGAACGGACGAAAAGGGTATGGTCTCCGCCGAACCCATCCGGAACGGTGAAAGCGCCTTTCCAGATTCCGTTTCCGTCGCTTTTCCCTTTCGCCAGAACGACTTCCTTCTCTTTAAATTTCGGTCCGACCATTTCATACATATTTTTAATTTCGTAGCTGCCATCATAAGCGATCCAGACGAGCTCCACATCCTGATTCGCTTCCAATTCATCGACGGTAAATTCCACCTGATCCCCGATATATCCCCTGCTTTTCGACAAGTTTATGTTGTTTTTTAACTGCTGCTTTTGCTCGGTATTTTTCCCGCTCTTCGATGTTTGACCGCCGGAAACCTCCGGCGTTCCCTCGTCTTTGCTGCAGGCGAACAAAAGGGCGGCGACGGCAATGACTGCGAAGATCTTTGCGATGGACGGATAGCTTTTCATCATTGGGATCCCCTTATTCGACGACCACCAATGTCGCCTTCATGTCGCCGTGGCCCGCGCCGCAAAAGACGCTGCAGACCATCTCGTATTCTCCGGGTTTCGTCGGTGTAAATTTTACGGTTCCGTTCGGCTCGTCGATGGAAACGTTCAAATCGGGAATGGCGATGCCATGGCTTCCTTCCTTCGAAGTCAAATGAATGGTTACCTCTTTTCCCGCCTTTACATAATATTTGTCTTTATTAAAGGCGAAGTTGACGGCCTCGACGTTCACCACATTGTTCGGTTCCAGATTCGCTTCCTGCGAACCGCCGTTATTATTTCCGCTCTGGTTGGCGTTACCTTGCTGCTGACCTTGACTTCCCGATCCGGCGGCCTTTTCATCCACGATCATCAGCAGGGAAGGCTCGACATTGAAAGGCCGGAACTCCCCTTTCCGGTCCCCCGCTTCCGCCGTCACAAAATATTCCAGCTTTCCCTTCGGGGTATCTTTGGTCACCGGATAAGCCGCGGTCCAAAATTTCGCCGCGTTTTCCACGCCAGGCGGATGTTCCCCGTACACCATATCCAAAACTTCGCCCGTCGAAAGGTGCACCTGCAGTTTCGCGTTCTCCATTTGCAGCCCGGTATCGGGATTGATGGCATTCATCCGGAAAACGATTTTGTCCCCGGGAGCGAACCGGCTGGCCAGGACACAACCCCCCTTTTCGGAAACGGTGTCCCCCGTGATAAGGATGAGATTGTTCTTGGATTCCGTCTGCCCCGTTTCCTTCTCATTGATGCAACCGCTTACAAACAAAAAAATGAACAGGGCCGCAAACAGAAACCAATACCTTCTTTTTAACAAACTTCTCCCTCCCCAAGAAAATCCAGATTTTGGTTCTTTCAATAACTATTATAAACCTTATTAATCTTTTGTGTATCCTGTTTTTTTCAAATATATAGAATTTTTTATTTATCCCATTCCCCCGCTGGAATGTCTCGCCTTCACGGTACCCGGGGATATCGGACGTTTATCGAACGGAACGAATCATCCGAAAATCCCCGTTCCGCATGAATATTATAAGAAACACTTATTGATTTTCATTAAAATCATATAATTTTCCTATCGAAATGTGCGTTGTATACTAGTTTTGAAGGTGGTGTCGGAAAATGGAATATTTGCTTATCGGTTTAACCGGCATTTTGGCAACCACGGCCGGAACTTTAGCGGGAGGCGGAGGATTCATCAGCCTTCCGGTCATGATGCTGTTGGGCATCCCCGTCCAATCGGCCGTCGGCGCAAATAAGGCCGCCAATACGATCAGTTCCTTCTCCAGCTTTCTTTATTTATACAGGAACAAAAAAATCTCGTTTAAAGAGGTTTATTGGATCGTACCCGTCAGTCTCGCGGGCGGCGTCACCGGCGGGGTGATCGCTTCGCGCATGAACGAGGAATACATGGAGGCGGCCGCCATCGTCCTGCTCCTCTTTGCCTTTGCCGCTTCTTTTTTTAAACAGGGACAATTTTCCGGGGAAGGGGAAATCCGCTTTAACAAATTCAGTTTTCCCGGTCTGTATGCCATCGGCATTTACGACGGGATGATCGGTCCCGGCCAGGGGACGTTCATGCTGTATTTGTTCGGGGCGTTAAAGGTTTCCTACATTCGGGCCGTGGCGGGAGTCCGATTGGCCACCTTTTCCAGCTGTTTCGGCGCGGCGGTGACTTATATTGCCGCCGGGCAAATGATCTGGCCCCTGACCCTTTGCCTGCTGGCGGGATCCCTTGCCGGCGCGCAAATCGGGGTCCGGCTGGCGGAAAAATTGAAGGCCCGGACCGTCCTGGTGATTCTTCGGCTGGTGACCCTCGGACTGATCATCCAACTGATCGGGGAAAATTTGTTGGAATTGGCAGGCGGTTTCCGTTAACGCCGTGGGAAGCACAAAAAAAGATCCGGAAGGCTCCCGAATCCTTATTCATGGAAAATCGTCCGATTCCAACCAGCGGAAAAAACTCCGGAGGCTCCCCGCGGCTTCCGCCCGCTAACCTCGTTGATGTCCTTCGCGGGCGGATCCGCCCGTCGCGTTTTCGGCCATGGGAATCCGAACGGATCCTGGCCAGGATCGTTTTGAATTTAGACCGGAACGAAAATTCCGGTCGATTTACTTTTTATTGAAAATCTTTTCCGCGAAAGGTGCACCGTATCGGAATCCAAACCGTTCTATACCGGTTTCCGGCCAATTGCACCATACCCCTATCCCTATCCTTACGGAAAGTAGCGCGTAGACCGGGAAGCCCTTCCCGAAAGAGGGCGCGGCAGCTTCCCGGCGAAAAGATATATTTCAAAGGAGGATCTTTAAAGATGAGGGGCAAAGTCCCTCGACAAAAAGGGGAAATGTGCGAGAGTTTATATTGATCCGGCTGCGGTTGCAAAAACTGATCGCCCGCCTAAAAACGGAAAATCGCCTTTCTCCTTTCGTCCTCTCGGATCACCTCCTTTCATTTTTTCCTTGCCGCATTGGCCTGTTGAATGGCGTCGTTCAATTGTTTTACCATCGTGTCATAAGTCTGATCCACATCCCCGCCGTTAAATACCGTCTCCAGTGCCGACTCGATGATCCTTCTTCCTTCGGGGATCATGTCCATCAGCGCACCTTGGGTGGCGTAGGAAGGTTTGGTGGTTTGGAGCTGATGGACGGTCACCTTCAATTGGGGCATTTTCTCATAAGCCTCTTTGACCGTTTCTTCCTCATAGGCAGCCGGGTTGACGGCGAAATAGCCGGTGCCGATATGCCACTTCGCCTGCACTTCAGGCGTTTGCAGGTATTTCATGAACTCCCAGGCGGCTTTTTGTTCCGCTTCCGGTTTGCCGGCGATCATCCACAGGCTGGCCCCGCCGATGATCACCCCTTGCCTTTCCTTATTCGCCGGATGGGGGAGAAAGGCGATTCCCACTTCAAAGGGCGCGTTGTCGATCACGTTTCTGGCGTTGGCCGAAGATTGGAGGAACATCGCCACATCTCCGGCCAAAAATCCCGCGATCATGTTATCCCCGTTCGTGCCGTAATTGGCGAAGGTCCCATCCTTCACCATCTGTTCCACCCAACGGAAGACGGACTTTCCTTCTTCCTCCTTAAATCCGATTTCCGTCGGGGTCCCGCTCCGGCCGTTATTATTGTTCATCAACAGCGCCCCTTGGTTCGCCAGCAGCTCTTCAAACAGCCAGCCGTAAGCCTGTAAAGCGAAGCCTTTCATTTTCGGATTCGCTTTTTTGATCGCTTTCCCCGCCTCGATGATTTCCTCGAAGGTTTGCGGCGGATTGTCCGGATCGAGGCCCGCCTTCTTGAAGGCGTCCTTATTGTAATACATGACGGGGGTGGAAGAATTGAAGGGCATCGAATAAAACTTGCCGTCAATCTTGTAATAATTGATGATGTTTTTTTCCAAAATGCCCATGTCATATCCGTCGGCGTCAATAAAGGTTTGGATCGGGACGATTTGCCCGCTGTTGATCATGGACATGGTGCCGATCTCGAACACTTGCATGATATGGGGCGTGCTTCCCGTCCCCGCCACGCTGTGGAACTTGGTCAGCGCCTCGTCATAGGTGCCTTGAAATTCGGCATTGACTTGAATCTTCTCTTGCGATCGGTTAAAATCGTCGACAATTTCGTTCAATGCGTTAAGTCCCGCCCCGCCCATGGAATGCCAAAAAGTGATGACGGTTTTCCCGGAAGCGGAATCATTCTCCGAACGGTTTTCCGTTTTGCCCTGGCAGGCGGCGGCGAAAAGAACAAGGCAAAGCAGAATCAAACAAGCAGAAAATTTTCTCATCCCTTTCACACCTCTTCTCCATTTTTCGTCTGACGGCGAAAAACCTTGTTTGCACGTCGGCATCACTTAAAAGCCCCTTCCGTCAATCCCCGCTGCAGCCGCTTTTGGCCGAGGAACAACAGGATCAAGGTGGGCACGACGACGATGACCGCACCCGCCATAATCATTCCCCACTCGTTCACCTGTTCCTGGCTCTGCAGCTGGCGCAGGCCGATTTGGACGGTGCGCACCCTTTCATTCGTCGTCGCCAACAGCGGCCATAAATACATGTTCCAGGAAGTGAGAAAGGCATATAGTCCCAAAGTGACCAGGCTAGTTCTCGCCATCGGCAGGGCCACCGTCAGGAAAAATTTAAAATCCCCCATTCCCGCGATCTCGCTCGCTTCTTTCAGTTCCCTGGGAATCTGTTTAAAATTTTGCCGCAACAAAAAGGTTCCGAATGCCGTGGCAAAAAAGGGAAGAGTCATGCCGGCATAGGTATCCAGCAGCCCGAGATTACGGATGGTTTGAAAGTTCGGTATGATGGACGTTTCGAAGGGGATCATCATCGTGGCAATAAACAGGAAGAAGATCGCGTCCCTTCCTTTAAACGACAAAAAGGCAAAGGCGTAGGCCGCCAAACTGGACAGGATCAATTGGCCGGCCATGATGAGAAGGGAAACAACGAGGCTGTTCGTCAAATAATGGATGATCGGAAAACGTTCGAACAGCCTGGCATAATTGTCCCAGCTGAAGGAATGGGGGAACAGTTTTCCGGCGAAAATTTCCTGATTGGTCATGAAGCTCATCAAAAAGGCGATGACGGCAGGAGCAAAGATCACCGCGGCAAACAAGGCCAACAGGAAATAAAACAGGATCTTTCGGCCCAAAGGGATTCTCATTGGTAATGCACCCTCTTTTCGACCAGTTTGAATTGCAGAACGGTCAGAAGCAAAACGATGACAAACAGGATGATGGCCAAGGCGCTTCCGGAACCGTACTGATAATTCATAAACGCCTCCTGATAGATCATGTAGACGATCAAATTCGTTTCGTTTTGCGGCCCGCCCCGCGTCAGCATGTCGATCTGCCCGAAGGTTTGGAAGGCGTTGATCAAGGATACGGTAATCACGAAAAACAGGGTGGGCGAAAGCAGCGGGATCGTGATCCTTCTTATTTTGTAAAAATATCCGGCGCCGTCGATCTCCGCGCTTTCATACAAATAGTCGTCGATCGACTGCAGCCCGCCGAGCAGAACGAGAAAGGTAAAGCCGAGATTCATCCAGATGGTCGTGACGGATACGGAAAGGAGGGCCCATTTCGGATCGGTGAGCCAACCGACGGGATCGAGCCCGAACATTTTCAGAAGCTGATTCAGCCAGCCGATGGTCGGATGAAACAAAAACATCCAAAATACGGACCCGGCGGCGACGGAGACGCCCATCGTGGAAGAAAAGATGGTACGGAAAAAACCGATCCCTTTCATTTTTTCATTGGCGAGAACCGCCAAAACCAGGGCGATGAAAACGGTGCCCGGAACCGTGTACAGGACGAAAAGCACGGTGGACTGCAAACTCTGCAAAAAGACCGGCGAGGTAAAGATTTTCCGGAAATTGTCCAACCCGACAAAGACGGTGGGCGTTCCGGCCGAATCGGTGAGAAAAAAACTTAAATAAATCGTCCGGAACAAAGGATAAAACAGGAAGACGGCAAAAAGCAGGATCGAAGGAAGAAGGTACAATTGGCCTTTGAAGAAATTTCTGATTTCCCGCTTTCTTTTGATTTTGGCAAAATCCGTTTCCGGAATTTCCACGGTTCCGGGTTCCGTCCCCGCCCGAACCACTGCCGCGTACGTCATCTCCCCATTGAACTTTCCTTCCGTCATACCTTTTCCACCTCGCGCATGTGGGCGCTTTGGGCGGGTTTGATCAATAACCCCGTTTCCCGGTCAAAAAAGTGCAAGAAAGGGATGGGGATGTGGACCGGAACCCTTTCCCCCGCTTTCACCTTCCATTGGCCGGGCCATTTCGCCGTCCAAATCTCTTTTCCGACTTCAAAGGAAAGAAGGGTTTCATTTCCAAGCTGTTCCACATTGATCACTTCCAGTTCGGAGGTCCTGTCTTCCGCCGTACCCGGACGGATATGTTCCGGCCGGATACCGACGATGACGTTCCGATCCGGGGAAATATCCAAACCCGCGGGATCCGCCGGCAAAGAGAGCCGGTTTTCTACCACAAGTTCCCTCTTTTCCGGAAAATAGCGGGCATTCCCCATATTCATCTTTGGCGTTCCGATAAAGGAAGCGACGAAGGTGTTCGCCGGTTCGTTGTATAAACGGATCGGTTCCCCGACTTGCTGGATTTTGCCGTCGTGCAGGACCATGATCCGGTCCCCCATCGTCATCGCCTCCACTTGATCGTGGGTGACGTAAATCGTCGTCAGCCCGAGCCGCTGCTGCAGGCGGCGGATCTCCATCCGCATGTTCGCCCGGAGCTTGGCGTCCAAATTGGACAAAGGCTCATCCATTAAGCAAAGAGGAGCCCGGCTGACAATCGCCCGCGCCAGTGCCACCCGCTGCCGCTGGCCGCCGGACAGCTCTTTCGGCTTCCGTTTCAAAAGCCTTTCCAGCCCCAACATCTCCGCCGCCTCCTGAAGCCTTCTTTGCCTTTCCGCTTTGTCCACCTTTTTTGCCTTCAAACCGAACAAAATGTTTTCTTCCACGTTCAAATGAGGATATAAGGCGTAGTTTTGAAAAACCATGGAGATGTTCCGATCTTTGGGCGGCAGATGATTGACGACCCTTCCGCCGATTTTTAATATGCCGCCGGTGATGTCCTCAAGCCCGGCGATCATCCTCAAGAGGGTGCTTTTCCCCGAACCGGAAGGACCGACAAGGACGAAGAATTCCCCTTCCCTGATTGTTAAATCCATCTCCTTAATCACATTTTTTTGTTTGTCATAGGATTTGGAAACACGGATCATTTCCACAATGATTGACTCCTGCATCCCTTTCCCTCCCGCAATCTATTTAACCACAGAAAAATTCCGAATATGCCGATTCCATAAAATCTTTACAATACATTATATTTTCCTTTAATTTTTTTACCGCTTCTTCAAAGGGGCTTTACATGTCCTTAAAACCGTTGTGCAATGATTATTCCGGAAGCTTCCGGAAAAACAAGACCCGCAATTATTAATGAAAGCATTTACATTCCCGATCATAAATTTAAAAAGATCGCGCGAGAGACAGCTGCCCTTCCACATCCCACGGGTGAGGGCCTGCGAATGAAATTGGGTCCGATCCGTATCCCGGGATTCAAAGGCTTTTTCACTAATATCCGAAAGGGGCGGATCTTATGGATAAGTACAGAAGACATCCAGGGATTTCAGAAGAGAAGTCCTCGGCATGACGGACATATCCGCGGGTTACGATCATTGCAGCGGGTTTCCGCACAAAACGCGCTTTCCATTACCATGTTTATTTCTTGGAACCGGGGGTGTATTCCATATTTGCCCCTGTTCCGTTTCCGGGCGGAAAGGATATGGGGTCACTTCCCAAATAAAAGGTATTTTTGCCGCCCTGAAGGAGGAAAAAATGGGGAATATAAAAAACTTCCTGCTTTCTTTCACGATCTTACTGACAATCATTTTGGCGGGGTGCCAAAACGGCGTTCATAAGGCAGGCATCGGGGGTAAAGGGGAAACGAATTCAGGAATCAAAGAGGGTTCTGAATACGCGGGCGAATCGGGCAAGGAAACCGGAGCGCCTCCAATTGAAACCGGGGTCATTTCCATCGCCCATCGAGGAGCTCCTTTTTTCGCTCCGGAACATACCATCCCATCCTATGAAATCGCCGCCGGTTTGGGCGCCGATTATATCGAACTCGACTTGCAAATGACCAAGGACGGGGTCCTCGTCTCCATCCATGATAAAACCGTCGGACGGACGACCGGCGGACAGGGAGAAGTGGCTTCATACACCTTAAAAGAGCTGAAGCGGCTCGACGCCGGCCATTCCTTTGCCGGCCGCGAACGAAAACGATACGTCCATGTGAAAATTCCGACCCTCGAGGAAGTCCTCGAGCGTTTCGGGGATTCGGTAAATTATTATATTGAAATCAAAAACCCGGCCGATAATCCCGGGATGGAAAAGGCGTTGATCGATGCGTTAAAGAAATTCCAACTCCTGCATAAAAAGGACAAAAACGGCCTTCCGAAAGTGATCATCCAATCCTTCAGCCCAAAAAGCCTGAAATCCGTTCAAAGAATGGAACCCGGCCTTCCGCTGATCCGGCTTTTCAATGAAAAGGATTTTGCCTCCTTAACCGATGATGCGATCAAAGAATTGCAGACCTACGCCAGCGGAGTGGGGCTCCCCTACCGGTCCGTGACAAAAAAAGAAATAGATCGGCTGCATTCCTACGGCCTCGATGTCCACGTGTACACGATCAATGATAAAAAAACGATGGAACAGTATATCGATTACGGCGTGGACGGGATTTTTACCGATCACATCGATCAATTATTGGAAATCTTGCATATGAGGCAGAACTCCCCGAACGAAAAAAGCCGAATCCATCGCTTGCCGCAGAAAAGCGATGAATTCGGCATCCGTCCATCCGATTAAAAAGCGCCGGAGCCGCCTCCCCCTCCGCCGACTCCTCCGCCGGAGGAACCGGAAGCGCCGCCTGTAAAGGCACCCGCCCGGCTGTCCGCCGCCGTAAAGATGGCCACGGTATACGCCGGATTGTATAAAAATCCGGTTCCTTCCGGGAAGGACCGTTTTTCCGCTTCCAGAAAAGCGTTGAACGCCTTTTTGAACGGGGCGTTGTCCACGCCGATCCCGTAGGCGATCAGCCGTTGCTTTTCCCCAT
Source organism: Caldibacillus debilis DSM 16016 (assembly GCF_000383875.1). NCBI lineage: Bacteria > Bacillati > Bacillota > Bacilli > Caryophanales > Bacillaceae > Caldibacillus > Caldibacillus debilis. The sequence continues at coordinate 86,921 of NZ_KB912917.1, forward strand.
CGGAAAGCAGGTCCCACTGATCCTTCGTGAAATGCCGCAGCCTCTCCCGCAGACGTTGCCATTCCAGAAGGATTTCCAGCCCCTTATCGCTTTTCGGATGGTAAAAAATCGCAAAAAGCAAGGCAGCGGCGGATCCCAGCAGGGTCCCTATGAACGGGACATAAAGCTCATAAATCCCGAAGAAAACCGCGGATATCCCCAGCAAAACCCCGACGGCCGCCACGCCCCACCGGAGTCCGGCTTTCGTTTCGTATAATCCCGCTTGCTTCACTTCCTCCGCAATCTTCCGCTTCCATTCCATCATTTCCGATTGATAGATTTCCAAGTTTTTCCTATTATTTGTGAATTTTTTCAGCTCTTTCAAGGAAAATTCCTTCCCGTTCCCCACCTGTTCGAACAAGAACCGGATCAATTTCCTCTCATGGGGATGTTCCGTCCGCCCGTTGACCAGGACAAAACGGTCTTCCGTCTCCTGCTTTACATATCCCTTTCGGAGCAAATCATAGAGGGCGGCCGCGGCCGTTTCCGGATTGAAGATGCAGCCGCTGGTGAAATAAATGGTGGCGGGGATGCTCAATTTTTCTTCCGGAACATGGAATTGCAGGCGCTCCAAATGCTCCTCGACCAATCGTTTCTTTCGCCGGGAAGAGAGGAATGCAGCCGGAAACAAAACGGCAAAGAAGACCAGCATCGCAGGAATGAGCCCGTTTCCCGCCTTCCGCAGCGCATCCCGGGTTTCCGCGTATTTTTTCGCCTTTTCGGCAAGATGTTCCTTTTCTTTGAGCACTTTTTCCCGGATGGTACCCGCCATCATCCCCATTCCCGGAAACAGCTCCGGCTCGTAAATCACCCGGATGTCCCCGTTTTCCCGGGCCGGAACCTCTCCGAGCCGAAAGACGACGGTTCCGTCATCCCGGATGTCTTCCTTGCCGTAAGCCTCATCATAGCCCAAAGCGAGGACCTGATCCGCCGCTTCCGGGGGATGGACGGCAATGGTCATGCGCAAATAGTCCGATTCGTTTCTTTCATCGAAAAACGGCCAATAAAACTGGGCACCGTCCTCGTACTTTTCCATCCCGCCCGTGATCCGGTAACGGAGTTCAACGGTGATCTTTTCCTTTTTCCCGCTCCGGTAAATTTTGTAGACGTCGCCTTCCTTTTCCACCTTCAAAGGCTTTCCTTTTTCAAAGGCGGCAAAATCTTTGATGGACGCCCCTTTTTTCGGGACAATTTCCCGGGTAATTCCCCTGAATTTGCTGTCAAAGTCATAGGTGAATGTTTCCTTGACCGCGACCTCCCCGTTCTTTTGCAAGTAAGCGTCGATCTTGGCATCGGTGATGGAAAATTCGACGGCGAGCCCCTTTTTTGCGGGGAAAAGCAGAAGAAAACAGGCGAAAAATACGATCAGCAGCTTTTTCATGGCACCGTTCACCTCAAAATCTTTTACGCAAACAAGGCATAAAGGTTTCATCCGGGCCTTGCGGCGATAATTTTTTCCTTCCCATATTTCTTTTCGGACATTTTTTCTGATACGTTATGTAAAAAGACAAAAGCTTCCTATTGCCTATGCCCGAATCCGCGGAACGGGAAGGGGGATTTTTCGCAAAACTTCGGACTGAACTTTTTTCTTCGTTTTCTCCGGAATTTTGAAACTTTTTTTATGTTCCTGGCGTCTTACTGTCGACCGAAAGGGGAAGGAGGTTATGGTTTGCATTCCTCGGCAGACGTTCGCGATGCTTTTCTCATCGCCCGGGAGCGGGAAATCCTGCAAATGGAAGCCCTGGAAGCGGTGAAAGCGATCATGGATTTATACGGAAACGAAATCAAACGGTTCGTTTATACCTATATGCAAAACCCCGCCGATACGGACGATGTGACCCAGGAAGTGTTTATCACCGTTTATGAAAAATTGCCCGAATTTCAAGGGCGCTCGATGCTGCGGAGCTGGATCTACGCCATTGCCGCAAACAAATGCAAAGATCATTTGCGGAAGTGGAACCTCCGGAACCGGAGGCTGAAAGAGAAGATGTTCGGCCATTTCCCGATTCTCCGGAATAATCCGGATACCCCGGAAGAAGCGGCAATCAAACAGCATGCAGCCAGCCAACTGCTGGAGCGGGTGCTGAGCTTGCCGGTAAAATACCGGGAAGTCATCGTTTTATATTATTTTCACGATCTTTCCGTGAAGGAAATCGGGGAAATGCTCCATGAGAAGGAAGGGACGGTGCGGACAAGGCTGGACCGGGCCAGGGAAAAATTGCGGGCGCTATTATCCGAAGAAAGGAGTGAACGGGATGGATGAACGGTTGAAGGAATTGAAAAGGGAATATGAACAGGCCCTACCTGTTTCTTTTACGCAAAAAGACAGGGAAAGGATTTTGGAAAAAATTAACAAAAAACAGAGGAAAATAACGCCGCCTGCGATCTTCCCGAAAGCTTTGACCGCACTTTTTTACGCGGCAACCTTCTTCATCGGATTTTATTTCATTCATGAACAGTTTTTTCCTGCCGAACCCGGCAAAGAAGGGAAACGGGCGCAAAGCTCCCTCGAAGAATCCGGCCAGGCCAAGTATACCCTCTTGACGGAAGAGGACGATCTCTTCCTCACCTTCGACCCGGAAACGTTGCAGCCCGGCGACCAGGTCGGGAGTTTTACCGTCGAAAGCATCTCGGAAAAAGACGGAAAGGAAACGATCGTCTTTGTGACCGGCGAAAACGGAAACGGCGAAATCCACGGCGATCTGTATTCCGAACAAAATCAATTCTGGTTCATTCCGGATAAAAAATCCTTAAGCGATTTTCCCATTGCCGCCGAAGACATCGGGAAAAAACTGTTTTTCACCTTTTCCGGGGAAGTGCAGGAAAGGCTGAAAAATGAATTCGACCAATTGCAAGCGGGATCCGTAGCCTATGCGGAATGGCGCAGCGATAAGAAGATCAAGACCTTTCCAAACTATGCCCTGCGCGTTGCGGAAATCCGGTATGAACGGGATCCGGACCGGCCGACCGTCATCTTGGGCGTGCACCCGAACGCGGATCCGGGCGGCGGAAACGGCCCGGACGGCCGAACCTACCATACGTCCATCGAACTGGACGGCAAGCTGAAAAATATCTATCATCAATACGCCCAGACCCTCGATGACCGTCTGCTCGACGGGTTAAAACCGGTCGACGTGTTCAAATTGTATATCCACGCCATGGGATCAGGCGATAAGAACGTCCAGTACGCCCTCTTGATCAAAGATGAAAAATACGGAGGTGTTCCCGACCAAGAAACCTATTTCAGCGACCCGGAAGGGATAACAGCCGAAAATGAGAAAAAATTTTATGATGACCTCAAATCCGTCAGCTCCTTTACGGAAAAATACCTTTCCGATGAGGAAGCGGTGATCGGATTTTCAGCCCAAGGCCGTGATTTTGCCTTCCGGATATGCATCGATCCCGATTCGAAGGTCTGGAAAGTGCCGCCTATGGCCATGCAATGAGGGAAAAATGCCGGGCGGCCGGCATGGATCTTGATCATGACGCCGGAGGCATGGAAGCGGAAATATCCTTTACCGCCATGTTATTGACCTTGCCTTCGGAAACATGGAAAAACCGCGACCGGCGGGTACTTGATGTTGGCTTTGGAAAAATGAAAATTAATAAACCCGAGAACGGCGTATGCCTGACCTTGCCGTCGGAAATACGGAAGCGGAAAACCTACGAGCGGGCGGCTTCTAAATCTTTTCTCCAGAAACTTGGAAGCTGAAAAAACCGCAATCGCCATGTCTTGATTCAAACATGAATACGGAAAGGAAGACCCGCCGTGATCGGCGGGTTTTCTTTTGTGATGGCATCCAGCAGGACGTTTTCTTTTTTGCAAAAGAAATTAAGAATGAATCCTCCCTTCCAAGCTCCCCCATTCGGGCCGCAGATTTCTTCCATCGGCTCTTGCCATAAATCCCGCCTGCAAAATCAAGGGGTTCTGCTGCAGAATGCCGGAAATCCGCCCCCTTATCCCCTCCCCGTTTTTCCTTTTCGCAACGGCTTGGCCCGTTCGACGTTGCGGGCCGCCGGGCGCCCACCATTTTCCCCTCTCCATCCGCCTTCCTTCAACTCTTGTTTTTACCATTCTTCCCTTTCCCGTCAATCCTTCCGCTTCTTCCGGAGCGTCTTCGGACTTTCAGTCCCAGCATGTGATCGGCATATTTTATGAAAAATCTCCATTTTGAAAAGAAAATTTTATTGAAAACGAAAACGATATGTGGTATAAATATTCATAAATCTTTATTTTTATACAATCCATACAGGGGATGACGAGATGAAAGAAAAACTGAAGGCGGAACTGGATCAAATCATGCCGGACCTATGGAATATGAATCTCCGGCTCTATGAAAATCCCGAATTGGGGGATCAGGAATATGAGGCGATGAAACTGCTCACCGGCTTTTTAAGGAGTCATGGTTTCGCCGTGGAAACGGGCATCGTCAACCGGCCGACGGCCTTCCGCGCCACGTACAAAAGCAAGAAGCCGGGCCCTGCCGTCTGCTTTCTTGCGGAATACGACGCCCTGCCGGAAATCGGCCATGGATGCGGGCACAATTTAATCGGGACGATGAGCACCGGCGCCGGGGTCATTCTCAGCAAACTGGCCGACGCCGTCGGGGGCACCGTCATCGTTCTGGGGACGCCCGCCGAGGAAACAAACGGAGCGAAGGTGCCCATGTGCGAACAAGGCATTTTCGCCGATATCGATGTTGCCCTCATGGTCCATCCGGCCGGAACCTCCCACGAAAGCGGCCAATCCCTGGCCATGGATGCACTGCAATATGCCTACACGGGAAAAGCGGCCCACGCCGCATCGTCCCCGGAAAAAGGGATCAACGCCTTGGACAGCGTGATCCAGCTTTTCAACGGCATCAACGCATTGAGGCAGCACCTGCCTTCCGACGTCCGCATCCACGGCATCATTTCCGAAGGCGGAAAAGCGGCCAATATCGTGCCGGATTACGCGGTCGCAAGATTCTATATCAGGGCCGCCACCCGGGAAAGGGTCGACGAAACGGTGAAAAAGGTCAATCAAATCGCCCGCGGCGCGGCCATGATGACCGGCGCTTCCCTGGAAATCTCCAATTATGAATTGAGCTACGACAACATGATCACCAACCAAGCCTTATCCGCGGCGTTTACGAAAAACTTGAGGCAAATCAGCAGCCAGCCGGTCCTTCCCGCAAAACGGGAATACGGCTCCATCGACATGGGAAACGTGAGCCACGTCGTCCCGGCCATCCATCCCTACATCGGGCTGAATGACGGGAACCTGGCCGCCCATACGAAGGAATTCGCCGACAAAACGGTCACGGAACAGGGGAGGAAAACCCTTTATGAAGGCGCCCTCGCCCTCGCCATGACCGGGTATGACGTCATGGCGGACCCTTCCCTGTTGCAAGCGATAAAAGATGAATTCGACCATTGGAAGAACAATAAACTTTACTAATCTTTCCCATTATGAATCTTTGAAACGGCTGCGAGCCGAATCCATTTTTCACCAATCAAACAAAGGGGGATAAAAATGAAAAGCATATGGAAAAAAGCCGGAATGATCGGGATGATGATGCTGGTCCTCCTTCTTTCCGCCTGCGGCAGCGGAGGATCCGATTCCGCAAACGGCGGCGCCAAAGAAGGAGAAAAGGAAAAACCGGTGCTGAAAATGGCCACATCGGCGGACTTCCCTCCCTTCGAATCCCGCGATGAAAAAGGGAATTTCATCGGATTCGACATCGACTTGGCCAAAATCATCGCCGACGAACTGGGCTATCAATTGGAAATCCAGGATATGAATTTTGACGGCCTGATCGGCGCCCTGCAGTCCGGCCGGGTGGACATGGTCATGGCCGGCATGAGCGCCACGAAAGAAAGAAAGGAAAACGTGGATTTCTCCATGGAATACCACCGCAGCGGAGAAATGTTCATCTCCCTGCCTGATTCGCCCGTCAAACAATTGGAAGACTTGAAAGGGAAAAAGGTGGGCGTCCAGCTGGGAACGATCCAGGAAGAAGGGGCCGACGAATTGAGCAAGGAATACGGCTTCGAAGTGAAAAAGGTGGACAACGGGATGATTTTGGTGCAGGAATTGTTGTCCCATAAAATCGATGTCGCCTATCTGGATAAACAAGTGGCGAAAGGTTATATGAAAGAGCACGGCTTCACCGGTTTCGACGATCCGACGTCCAGCTCTCCCGGAACGGCCGTCGCCTTTCCGAAGGGAAGCGATTTGGTGGAAAAGGTGAACGGGGTATTGAAGGAACTGCAGGAAAACGGCAAATTGAAAGAGCTGAAAGATAAATGGAAACTGGACCAAATCGAGGAATAAAAGCCTTTCTCCAGCCGATGGCCGGCTGCGTCCGTCCCGCGGCTCCTCAAAATCCGGATCCCGGGATACGGGGCCCGGCCGGATGCGTTTTTCCGGGCGAACAACGGCCTAAAATCGCGGCATCCGCCATCGGTCCATGCCGGAAAAAATCGGTGGTTCCTGCCTGCGGCAAGGAAAGGGAAAACCACCGATTTCCTGTTTTTTGCGTGAGCTTATCGCCGGAAAAGAGGTGTTGATCATGAATGTGGACTTCAGCAAACTGCAGCCTTATGTTCCTTTCATCCTGACAGGAATTTGGACGACGTTGAAATTTGTCTTTGTCTCCGCCCTGATCGGTTTATTGCTGGGAACGGTGCTGGCGTTAATGAAAATCTCGAAAAGCCGGCTGCTGAAGGCGTTCGCCGACGGGTATACTTCCATTTTCCGCGGAACCCCGTTAATCCTGCAATTAATCATTATTTACTACGGGGTACCCCAATTAACGGGCTATGACATGCCGGAATTTTTGGCCGCCATCGCCGCCTTCGGCTTGAATTCCGCCGCCTATGTGTCGGAAATCATCCGCGCCGGCATCATGGCCGTCGACAAAGGGCAAAGGGAGGCGGCCCAAGCGCTGGGCGTCCCCTATCGGCCGATGATGCTCGACATTATCCTGCCCCAGGCGGTAAAAAACATTTTGCCCGCGCTGATGAATGAATTTATCACGCTGACGAAGGAATCGGCGATCGTGTCGACCATCGGATATTTGGATCTGATGCGCCGGGCGCAGATCGTCGGCGCCAATCTTTACCGGAATTTCGAAGCCCTCCTCTTTGTCGGGCTGATCTACTGGGTGATGGTCTTTATCATGACTTCCATCGGCAGGAGAGTGGAACGGAGGTTGAGACAAAGTGATATCGGTTAAACAATTGACGAAGTATTTCGGGAAAAACCTCGTGCTCGATCAGATCAGCACTACCGTGGAAAAAGGGGAAGTCGTGGCCATCATCGGCCCGTCCGGTTCGGGGAAATCCACCTTTTTGCGCTGTTTAAATTTGCTGGAAACTCCGACCTCCGGCGAAATTTACATAAACGGGCAAAATATCTTGGACCGGAAAACGAATATAACGGAAATCCGCAAAAACATCGGCATGGTCTTCCAGCATTTCCATCTCTTTCCCCATATGACCGTCCTGGAAAACATCGCTTACGCCCCGCAAAAGGTGAAGAAGATAAAGAAGGGGGAAGCGGTCGAAAAGGCGCGGCAGCTGCTGGCGAAAGTCGGCCTCTCGGATAAGGAAGGCGCCTATCCGAATCAGCTTTCGGGGGGCCAAAAGCAGCGGGTCGCCATCGCCCGCGCCCTGGCCATGGAACCGGAGATCATGCTGTTCGACGAGCCCACCTCCGCCCTCGACCCGGAAATGGTCAAGGAAGTCCTCGACGTCATGAAGGATCTGGTCAAAACGGGCATGACGATGCTCATCGTCACCCACGAAATGCGCTTTGCGAGGGAGGCCGCCGACCGCATTCTCTTTTTGGCCGACGGAAAAATCGTCGAAGAAGGCGACCCGGAAAGCTTTTTCACCAGCCCGAAAACCGACCGGGCGAAAGAATTTTTGTCGAAGCTATTGTAATCGATCAGGAAAGGAGGCTTTTTTCCATCCCCCTGCCATCGATATGTGCGCCCAAAAGGCATCCGGAAAAATTTCTTGGCGGCTTTCCGCCTTCCGCCGGCTGGAAGATGCCTGCTTTCCGGCACGCCATCCGGATGAATTTCTTGCGGCTTTCCCATCCTTTTACAACGATCCCGCCATCTGTACGGATTGATGGCTCGTAAATACCACTCGCCCGTCTTTGGAAAACCATTTTGCGGTGCATTCTAAAGGCGTTTGGGCCAATAGAGATCCCCGCATACGGGCTTAAAGATAAAAGGACGAAAACATATCTACATACCAAAAAATAAAGAACTCCCCAAAAAACGCGATCATGACGCCGTTTTCGGGGAGTTTTTGTTTCGATGACTGTAAAAGTTGGGAAGAAATAAGGAAACCTGATCTGAAGGGTATAAGGTTAAGGTAACCTTAGAAACCATTAATCAAATCGCATAACCGCCATCAATCGCCAATATTTACCATGTGATAAAGAGGTTGATGGCTCATCGCTTTTTTTGACCCCTGTTTTCGGGACAGGTTAAATAAAAACTCCTCCACGGGCGGCCCTATCCCGTCCCACGTGTCAGGTTCAATCCCTCAAAGGTAAGATACAAACGATCGATGACATCTGGGATTTCTGGTTCGGATACGGGTTTCAATCCCTCAAAGGTAAGATACAAACAGTCACATTAGTGGCGGACGCTGCGGCATTCTATGAGTTTCAATCCCTCAAAGGTAAGATACAAACATTTCTGACAAGTTTGGTGATTTTTTGTTCCTCTCTTGGGTTTCAATCCCTCAAAGGTAAGATACAAACTTGGAAAGGACAGTTTCTACAGGAATCGCTCATTATTGGCGGTTTCAATCCCTCAAAGGTAAGATACAAACAAAACCTTGGATACGCCTGGATTATTCCTTACGGAAAGTTTCAATCCCTCAAAGGTAAGATACAAACCACTCCAGCAGGCGTGTTGTATCCTTCCCCAACAACGTTTCAATCCCTCAAAGGTAAGATACAAACGTGTTCTACGTTATATCGCTCACTACCAACAGAGGAAGTTTCAATCCCTCAAAGGTAAGATACAAACTCAGAAGACTGGGCTATCGATTCGACTAAAAGGAGGAAGTTTCAATCCCTCAAAGGTAAGATACAAACTTCAGCTTTTCTTGATCGTCTTTCAATTCTTCCATGTTTCAATCCCTCAAAGGTAAGATACAAACTTTTACCAATGATAGGAGGGTTTATCAGTTGGATTGTTTCAATCCCTCAAAGGTAAGATACAAACCCGCTGCCCTCTCTTTTATTTTTTTGTCGAAAACGTTTGTTTCAATCCCTCAAAGGTAAGATACAAACGTTGCTAACGCAGAACCTTTCCGTGCCAATCAAGTCGTGTTTCAATCCCTCAAAGGTAAGATACAAACAACAACAAGCACAACATCGGAAGACTATCGAGTCGAGTTTCAATCCCTCAAAGGTAAGATACAAACCCAAAAAAATGTTGATAAAACAAGGATTGAAAAAATTCCCAATCTCCTTATTTTGTATTATAATTTTAGGATTATTTTTATGCAATATACGGAAAAGCATTGATTTTACTGAATTTCAAGTATTATTTTTCCGAAATTGATTTGTCGTCGATCCCCCGGGGTTTATGCGCCATTGGGGGTCGACGACAATTTGCCGAGACAAATATAACATAAACGCAAAGAAATAAGAAAATACGAATTATCGACAAAAACTACGAAAATTTTAGTTCCAAGGCGCCATTTCCCGCACTCCGCCGGCAACCCCGCCCATAAAAAGGTTTTTCACGCGCGAAACCATGAGCCCCTTCACTTCACTTTTTCAAACATCCCGAACCCGGTCATGCTTAGGGTTGGATTTGAAGTTGAAGTTCGGTCACTCCACGCTCTCAAACATCCCGAACCCCTGGGAATTTTTTGCCCCGATCCCGGCATCATACAGGAATTTCAAATAATCGGGCGGGCAGACGATCTCGTAAATGCCGTTCCAGGCGGTGATCCGCGTGCCTTTAAACACGGTCACCACCTTATCCCGCGGGCTGACCTTCACCGGCCTGACCCGCAGCCGTTCCTCGGGGGGCCTTCCGTAATAGGCCTCGTATTTATGGAAAAAATTTTTCTCCACCATGTCGGAGAAGGCCAGATCGGATGGCGAGTAATAATGGGTTTTCTTCTTGCCGGCGGCGTCTTCGTAAGTAGAAAAAACGGTGAGGGGCGACAGCATCCGGATCCGGTACGATTCCCGCTTCTCCGGGCGGAAGGAATGAACGGAAGTTTCCTCCATCCGAACGGGCTGATCGTGGATCGTGAACTTTTCCCGAAATAAAAAACTTTGGCCGAGATCCGCAATCAGCCGATCCAACAGGGAAGAAATCTGCCAGCGGATGGGGCCTTCGAAACGGATCTGTTTGGCTCCGGCATCGATCCGGTAATTTCCGGTCAGGCGGCTGAAGGTGAACAATTTAAATTTCCGCCGGTCCTTGGCAAATCCTTCATTGTGCAAAAAATCCGCCAGCTCCAAATCATGAATGGACCGGTACAAAAACCCTTGCAAAATTTCGCCATAATTTAACGGTAAAATCAGTTTTCCATTTTCCGGCTGAAAATGAACGGTTAAACGCATAGCAGCCTCCTGCATGGCAGAATTCGCATTCGCGGAAAGCTTTCGAAACAAATCAGGCGGATTTGACGGAAAGAAAAGGTCCATCCTGGAAAATGATCCCCTTGAAAAACCCGAACGCTTGCTATAAATTCCCGCGCTTCTTATGAGCGGACGCAGGCCTTCGAAAAAGAAGACGATGTATGCATCTTTTTCATACTCCAGAAATCTGCCGTTGATGTTCGTGCAGAACGCGCACCCGTAAAGGAGGGATGTGGTTCCATTATCTTGAAACCCGCCCTTGATGTTGGTGCAGAACCCCGAAAACCATGCCGCTTCTTTTTCAAAATCCCGGACGCCGGCTTGTGAAGCAGATCAACGGCGGACAGCCCCAAACCCGGCGTGAAGCTATCGCTTTAGCTTTTGACTTGAAACGGGACCGGCTTTCCAAAGCCTTGTTTCGCGGATGTAAAGCCATGCCTTTGACCTGCTTGCAAACGAACCCCGGACGGTTTTGGAACTCTATCAAGGCTTCATCCTCTTTTTCTATAAAACTCGGGAAGGAAAACCTTGACAACGCCATATCCTAATGTCATTTTAACCCATTTTATCCAGCCTTGCAGGAAATTTTTTCATGGAATGGAATACTGTTATTAATTGAAATTTACCGCAGAATACGCATCAATCTTATCTTCAACATCCGACTGCGCAAGCAACAACTTCGGGACAGCTAAGCTGGCTTTTTGCCCGGCTCCTTTTAAAAAACACCGCTCCGGATTGCCCGGATAACCGGACAGGCAACGCTCCGTCCCGCGGCAGGGAGACCCCAAGGGAAAAATCGTTTGACGCCGTTACTGTTGCTTTAAAGGAGCACCGCCGATCCCTTTTTTCCTTTTAAAGAAAAGCACCCATGCAAAGAAAATAAAAGAACAGATCCCGGTTCTTTGCCCTTTGTGAAAATCGCAAAAGCGAGGTCGTTAAATTGAAAAAAACCTTTCGGAAAAATTATTTTCGGTTTGATCCTGATGATTTTGGATATTTACGTGTGGGGGATCGATATTTTGCCCGATCCGGCCGCTTTTTTGTTGATAATCTGGGGGATTCGGGATTTGGCGAAGGAGTATTCCATCAAAGAAACGGCCGGGAAGGCTTCCCTTTGGGCAAGCATCTCCCTTGTTTTTTCCCTCCTTCCCTTTTTCCGGATTGAAACGGCGTTGCTGACGGACAGTTTCCTCCTGGCCTATGCTTTTATTCACCTTCATTTTCTTTTTGCTTTTCATCTATTCTCTCTTTCAAATGATGTTGGACATTGCCCGCCAGCTGGAACGGCATGAACTGAGGAAAAAAACCAACACCTTTTCCAAAATCTACATGGCCGTCTTTATCGGTTACTTCTTCCTTGTTTTCCTCATGCGCGATTTTCCGCCGGCTGACCCGTTGGCCCTCGGACTTGCCCTTCTGTCCACGGTTACCGGAGCGGCCCTTGCCGTGACCTTTCTTATTTGGTTGTACCGTTTCCAAAGGGCGATCGGATAAACCGGGCCGGCCCCTGCCGTCTCCTGCACCGCTTTGGCGTTTTTTCCGTCCGGGATCTCCTTCCCGGGAAGCGGCCGGCCGGGGTCTTCGGAAAGAGGATACGGACGGAGACCCGCCGGCCTTCCATGACAAAATATTTTCAAACCGGAGCAAAACTTCCCGTCCTGCGAAGGAATTTCTCCCCCGGGCGGAGATTTCCCCGAAAAATTTTTTATTCTTATAACTTTAAAAATGTATTGACCGGAAATCGCTTACATTTTATAATCTTGATTAGTTAGTTAAGTTTACTAACTTGAACATGCAGAAAATGCACCTATCTCGTTCCCACAAATTTTAAATCTGCTTGCCCGAAAAGGATACAATCCGAACTTCACCCGGATCCTGCGCAAACCTGCTTGAACCCAAAGGGCGGCCGGTTGGGTTTCCCCTTCCGGATCATGTCCTGTCACTCGCTTAAACAAGGTGCGGCCCGGTTTTCACCCGTTCGGATCACGCCTGAACCTTCACTTGCCGGAACAGGCCGCCATTCAAACCCCACCTATTGGATGAAACTTGAACATGGGACTGGCTTGAACAGGCTTAAAACCTAGCAGATTCACTTAGAACATCCTCCATCCCGGATTTCGCTTGCTTGGACATGCTTAACATGTTTCCCATGCCGGGCGCGCTGCATCCTGATCGCCCTTCGGGCGGTGTGGCGATTTTTCAATTTTCCTTCCATAGTAACAGGAGTGAATTTCTTCCATGAAAGAATCGAACAAGGCCGACGCGGTCATGGTGAAATTGATGAACCGGGAATTGATCATCAATGAATTGCGTCGGCATCCGAAGCAATCCCGGGCGGATTTGGCGAAGAAAACCCGTCTCAGCAAACCCGCCGTTTCCGAAATCGTCAAGGAATTAATCGAAGAAGGCATCGTTTTTGAAAGCGGTGTCGGCCCATCAAGGGGCGGCAAAAAGCCCATCCTCCTCGAATACAACGCCCGGTCCAACTATGTCGTCGGCTGTTTCATCGAAAACGAAATGATTTTTGTCGCTTTGGGAGACATGAACGGGGAAATCGTGAACATGGTCAAAAAAGAGTTCACCTCCCCCGCCGAAGGCCAATGGATCATCGACCGGATCGCCGAAGGAGTGCGGTCCCTCTTGGAGGCGGAAAAGGTGGATCCGAGACGGGTATTGGGCATGGCCGTCGGCGTTTCGGGGATCGCCGGCGAAACGGAGAACAGCATCACCACATCCCCCACGATCCATTGGAACGATATCGACCTGAAACGGGAACTTTCCGGGCGCTTGCATCTGGATGTGGTCATCGAAAACGATGTGAACCTGATGACGATCGGCGAATTTCATAAGGGTCAAGGAAAAAATATCAATCATTTCATCTATTTGTTTATCGGCAACGGGATCGGCAGCGGCCTGTTTTTGAACGGCCAATGCTACAGAGGCTTCCACTCCGCCGCCGGGGAAATCGGTTTTATGATGATCGGCGACGAAAACAATAAAAATTCGAACCTCGGCGTTTTTGAGGCCAATTTCGGCCGAATGGGTATCAGCGAACGATTGAAGGCGCTCCATATTCCCATTGAAAGGGGGGATTCCATTCTAAAGGCCATCCAGGAACATAAAAAAGAAGAAAAAGTGAACCAATTGCTGGATGAAGTGCTCGAACATTGGGCAAAGGCGGCCATCAACATGATCAGCATCCTGGATCCGCAAGCCGTCATTTTGGCGGGAGAACTTGCCTATTTGGATGCATCATCCTTCGAACGTTTCAAGGGAATGATCGAAAAATATGTTCCGAAGATGCCTGAAATGAAAATCACCCGACTGGGGGCGATGGCCGGCGTCTACGGAGCCTTCCATCTCGCCCTCGACCATTTCCATATTACCGGCTTCAAAACCAAATCATGATTTGGAGGGATACGGTTTGAAGAAAAAGATATTTTTCTCCCTGATTTCCTTGATCCTGCTGCTCTCCCTTGCCGCATGCGGCAACAAGGAATCTTCCAATTCCGGAAAGGATGACGGCGGCGACAAAAAACCGTCCGGCAGCCTGGTCGTTTACACGGCCCGCGACCAAACGGTCGTCGACAAGGTGGTGTCCATGTTCAATGAAAAATATCCGGACATCCAAGTCAACGTCCTCACGATGGGCGCCCAAGAAATCCTGGAACGGGTCCGCAGTGAAAAAGCGAACCCCGGCGCCGATTTCTGGTGGGGCGGCACCCAATCCGCTTTCGTCCAGGCGACGAAGGAAGGCTTGTTGGAACCCTATAAGCCGAGTTTCGATTCGGCCATCAAACCGGAGCATAAGGATCCCGACGGGCATTGGTACGCGGAGATGCTGCTTCCGGAAGTCATCATGATCAACAGCGACGTTTTGACCCCGGAAACCGCGCCGCAAGACTGGGACGATCTTTTGGATCCGAAGTGGAAGGACAAAATCATCATCCGCGGCGTGCTGCCCTCCGGAACGATGCGGACGATCTATTCGGCGATGATCTACCGCCAGGATCCGAACAACCCGGAAAAGGGCTATGAATGGCTGCGGAAATTGGATGCGAATACAAAGGAATACGCCCAAGACCCGACCAACCTGTACTTGAAGCTCGCCCGTCAGGAAGGGACGGTCTCCCTCTGGAACCTGCAGGATATCCTGATTCAAAAGTATGCCAACAATCAGCCCTTTGATTTCGTGTATCCGAAAAGCGGCGCTCCCATCCTGGTGGATGCCGTCGGTTTGATCAAAGGGGCCAAAAACTTGGAAAACGCGAAACTTTTCTATGAATTCTTGTTCGACCCGGACACGATCGTCAAACTTTCCGAAGAACTCTATCAAATCCCGTCCCGCACGGACATCGACCCGGCAAAGATGCCCGAATGGTACAAAAAACTGGAGTTGAAGGAACTGAAACTCGATTGGAATCTCTTGACCGAAAAAGAAATGGAATGGATGCAATACTGGGACGAAAACATCAAGGGCAAGAATTAAACGGCATGAACTGAGCCCTGCCCGATCGTCATCCGTATTTTCCATAAGGGTAAACAAGAATGAAACGGAATGGGGTGAGCCCGGCTCACCCTGTTCTCCATCTGGAGAGGTGTTGTTCATGAAGAGCGTTCGATTGGAACATGTGACCAAAACCTTCGGAGAGGTAACCGGGGTCGAAGATATCGACATCCATATCCGGTCCGGGGAATTTTTCACCTTTTTGGGGCCGAGCGGCTGCGGAAAGACGACAACTTTGCGGATGATTGCCGGATTTTATTTTCCGACGAAAGGAAAAATCTATTTCGACGACAGGGACGTGACCCACGTCAAACCCAATAAGCGGAATATCGGGATGGTCTTCCAAAATTACGCCCTCTTCCCCCATATGACCGTATTTGAAAACATCGCCTTCGGACTGGAAGTCCGCAAACTTCCGAAAAAAACGATCAAAGAAAAAGTGGAACGGGCGCAAAAACTCGTCCATTTGGAAGGGTACGGATCGCGGAAGATCACCGAATTATCAGGCGGCCAGCAGCAGCGGGTGGCGCTGGCCAGGGCGCTGGTCATCGAGCCGGATATTTTATTGTTGGATGAACCCTTGTCCAACCTGGACGCCAAATTGCGGGAAGAAACGAGGGTGGAAATCAAGCGCCTGCAGGTGGAACTGGGCATCACCACCATCTATGTGACCCATGACCAGCATGAGGCGATGTCCCTTTCCGACCGGATCATGGTCATGAACAAGGGAAAAATCCAGCAGGTCGGCACGCCCCAGGAAATTTACAACCGCCCGGCCAACCGGTTCGTCGCCTCCTTCATCGGCGAGTCCAACATCATGGAAGCCACCGTTCTGGAGGTTGGCGATGACCGGGTAACGGTAGAGGTCGAAGACGGGCTGATCCTCCAAGGATGGAGAAAAAACGCTTCCCCGAATCTGACCTTTTCGAAAGGAAAAAAGATCTTTCTTTCCATCCGCCCGGAAGTGATCGAGCCCGGCGAAGGGCCGAACAGTTTTCAAGGGACCGTCCAATTCACCGAATTTTCGGGGGTCAGCATCAACTACCTGGTCAAAACGGCGAAACACGAATGGAAAGTCATGGTGATCAACACCGGTTCCGCCATCCCGTCCATCGGGGACAGGATCACGCTGCACATTCCGGAAAACGGCATATACTTCGTGGAAGATGAGAGGTGAAACCATGAAGGGAAATGACGCAGCCGCCCTGAAACCGGGCCTTTGGTCCAGGATCGCCCAATCCAGGTATTTTGTGTATGTCCTGATTTCGCCTTTATTTTTGGTTTTGTTGGCTTACGTGATTTTTCCCCTTTATAAAACCTTTGTCCAAAGCGTCGTCGATCAGGATGGCAATGTGACCTTCGCCAACTATCTCAAGTTTTTCGGCGAAGGAAACACGACGAACACGGAAGCCCTGGTGAACAGCGTATTGATTTCCGTCGTCAGCGTCATCACCTGCGCCATCGTCGGCGTTACCATGGCCTTCCTGCTGGAAAGATACGATTTTCCCGGAAGGAAAATCCTGTCGGTGCTCGTCCTGGTGCCGATGGCCTTGCCGCCGTTGATCGGCTCCTTGTCCTTCATGTTTTTATATGGCGAAAGCGGCATTTTTCCCCGCCTGTTCCAGTCCCTTTTCGATTTGCCGGAAGTCCCCTTTGCCCTGCGGGGGATTTGGGGGGTCATCGTCGTTCACACCTTTACGATGTATACCTATTTTTATTTGAGCGCTTCCGCCGCCATCAAGGATCTGGATCCGTCCTTGGAAGAAGCGGCCACCAGCCTGGGTGCGGGCCGATTCCGGATCTGGACGAAGGTCATTCTGCCGATGCTCACGCCGGCCATGGTCGCCTCGTCTTTGCTTGTCTTCATGATTTCCATGGCTTCCTATACGGCTCCGCTCATGTTCGGCGTGGAGCGGACGATGACGATGCAAATTTACCTTTCCCGCACCAACGGGAACCTGGATATGGCCGCCACCCAATCGACCATTCTTTCCGTCGTGTCCATCGCCTTTTTGATCATCATGAAATGGTACCAGGGGCGGAAAAATTACCAAAATCAAAGCAAGGGGCTCGGCGTCCACCGCACGGAAGTCCGATCCCCGCTGATGAAATACGTCTCTATGTTCCTTTCCGTGATCGGGGTCATCGTGCTGTTATTGCCGATCCTCGTCATCGCCCTGATCTCCTTCTCCGTCGACGGGAAGTGGACGGTGCAAATCATCCCGACCGATTACACCTTGCAGCATTATGTCGACCTGTTCACGGATCCGATGACCTGGCGTCCGATTTGGAACAGCATCAAGATGAGCACCGCCGCGGTGATCGGAAACGTCCTTTTCGGCGTCGCGGCCGCCTACGCCATGGTCCGCCTGAATTTCAAAGGAAAGACGCTGATGGACATCCTGATCATGGTGCCTTGGGCGTTGCCCGGAACGGTGGTCGCCGTCAATTTGATCGCGGCCTTCAGCACCCCCTCCGTTTTCAGTTTCAATCAAGTTTTAATCGGCACCTTTTGGATTTTGCCCCTCGCCTATTTTGTCAGGCAGCTGCCCTTGGTCTTCCGAAACACCGCCGCAAGCCTCATGCAGATGGACCAATCGATCGAAGACGCGGCGAGGAGCCTGGGCGCCAATTGGTGGTACGCCTTCCGGCGGGTGGTATTGCCCATCACCTTTTCGGGCATCATGGCCGGCACCCTGCTCGCCTTCGTGCAGGGGATCGGCGAGTTCGTCGCATCCATTTTGATCTACAATGTCCACACGATGCCCCTTTCCGTGGCCATTTGGCAAAAGATGTACGCCTTCAAATTCGGAACCGCATGCGCATATGGCGTATTGCAAGTCGCTTTGATCATCATCGTCCTGTTCGTCTCCCAAAAAATCACGGGCGGAAAGGCAAGCACGATGTAGGGCCGACCCGCCCGCTGAAAAAGACGCGGCATCCCGCTTAAGGAAAGACCGGCATGGAGGCGGACAGGCGCATGAGTCCGCCGGCCGTCCTGCCGGCCCCGAAGTCCGCGGCGGTTCATCGGAAGGACCGGGGCCGCCGCCCCGTCTCCCCGGCCGCGGTATTCGTCCTTTCCGCAGGAGAAGGACGCTGCCCCATCCATATTCCTGTGGCCATGGGGCTCTTCCGGAAAGGACGCGAGGCCGTTTTCGTGTAAATCACCCACATCGGATTCCCGCCGACAAGTTCTTCCGGAGCGGACGCAAGGCCATTTCCGGAACCTGACGCCTTCCGCCGGGCGATGCCTTCCGGTGCGGGAAACGGCCCCGGCTCACCCAACGTTTTTTTGCGATGGGGATGGGAGAAAGGCCGTCCAATGCATCAAGCAAAGGAAAAACGATAACAGAACTGGAAAGGGATGTTCCATATGGATTCGAAGGTTCGGCAAAAAATCATTGAAAAGGAAGGAACGGAATTCCCTGCAAAAACCTACAAAAAACTGGTGCTGGAGCCCGCATTCAACCACGCCAAGGAAAACTTCATTCTTCCGATGATCCAGATCCACTTGGCCCATCTGATCATGCTCGTCGAACAACGGATCGTCGCCAAAAACGAAGCGTTAAACATTTACCGGGCGATCAAAAAGATCGACATCGGCGAATGGAAAAAACATCCGTATGATCCTTCTTTTGAAGATTTATTCTTCCAGATCGAACATTTTTTGATCGAAGAAGCCGGGGACATCGCCGGCAATCTCCACATCGCCCGCAGCAGAAACGACATGGGCATCGCCATCTACCGGATGACGTTAAGGGAAAAACTGCTCAACCTGATTCAGGCGGCCCTGAATTTTCGCCAATGTTTGATCGAACTCACATCCGAACACATCGACACGGTCATGATCGGGTATACCCACACCCAGCAGGCCCAGCCGACGACCCTTGCCCACTATTTCAACGCGATGACCGACGTCTTGACGCGGGACATCCGCCGGCTGATGGCCGCCTATCAGACGGTGAACCGAAGCAGCATGGGCGCCGCGGCGTTAACCACTTCCGGATTCCCGATCAACCGGAAGCGGGTGCAGGAATTGTTGGGCTTCGAAGACATGATCGACAACGCCTGGGATGCGGTCGCCGGCGCGGACTACATCGGGGAAACCGCCGCCGCCGTCCAACTGGCGGGAATCAATCTGGGACGTTCCGCCCAAGATTTTCTCCTGTGGGGAACGCAGGAATTCGGCTGCCTGAAACTGGCCTCCCCCTTTGTCCAGATCAGTTCCATCATGCCGCAAAAACGGAACCCGGTATCCATCGAACACATCCGTTCTTTGCTGTCCACCGTTGCCGGCAACGCGCAAACGGTGCTGACGATGATCCACAACACCCCCTTCGGCGACATCGTCGATACGGAAGATGACATGCAGCCCTATATGTGGAAAGCCATCGACTGCCTGCAAAACGTCTACGGGCTCTTTGCCGGGGTTTTAATGACGATGGAAGTGAACCGGGAAAAACTGCTGGAGCGGGCGAAGAAAAGCTTTGCCAACGTCACCGAACTGGCGGACACGTTGGTGCGAACCGACCGCCTTTCTTTCCGGAAGGCCCATGAAATCGTAAGCGCCGCCGTGAGGGAACTGTCTTCCGAAGGAAAGGAATCCCTGGACGATTTCCACCTCGACCTTTTGAATCGTCACGCCGAGAAAATCATCGGAAGAAAACTGTCCATCACTGAAGAACAATTCAAAAACGCCCTGGACCCGGTCCATTTCGTCCGGATCCGGTCGCTGGAAGGAGGACCGAGCCCGGAAAGAATGACAAATACGGTCCGGGAACGGATCCGGCAACAGGAAGAGCTGGAAAAATGGGCGGAAGAAAAAGGGAAGCGGCTGAAAGAAAAGCGGGAACAGATCGAACAAATTTTTGCGGAATGGGTGAGGGAGAATGAGTAGGCCGTTCCTCCCTTTCTTCTCCCCCGAAGACGGTCAAAGTGGATCCGCCCGGACCGGCAAGGACGGCGGGAAACTTCATGCGCCCGGCACCGGCGGGAAAAGGAACCAGGAGATGATGCCGGAACCGCTTTCCGGCTACGCGGAAAAGCGTTCCCCGGCCGTTTTTCCCCTTTTGGCCGTCGACGGGGGCGGAACGAAGACCGATGCGGTCATCACCGATAAAACGGGAAAAATTTTGGCGAAAGGAAAAGGCGGCGCCTCCAACTACCAGGCGGCGGGAGAGGAAAGCGCCGCAGAAACGCTGGCCCGCGTCCTCGGGCAAGCCGCCTCCGCCCTGGAAGACCGGCTTGGGCTTGGCAGAAAGGATTACCGGATTCGGCGCGGGATATTTGCCCTGGCGGGGATCGACACGGCCAAAGATCAAACGCTGGTGGAAGGTCTTGTCCGGAGAGCCGTCCAAACAAGCGGCATCCAAATTGAAGAATTGCTCGTGGAAAACGACGCCCTGTCCACGCTGATCGGGGCAACGAAACAGTCCCCCGGCGTCCTGCTGATCGCCGGAACCGGATCCATCGCCTTCGCCCACGACGGAAAAGGAAATTTTTACCGGTCCGGAGGCTGGGGCCACCGGTTCGGGGACGAGGGAAGCGGCTATTGGATCGGCAAGGAAGCCGTCCGGGCCGTGCTAAGGATGCACGATGGCCGGGAAAAACCCACCGTTTTGTCGGACTTGGTCCTTAAGCATCTCCGCTTCGACAACCATGAACAGCTGTACAATTGGGCATACGGTCCCCATTACTCCGTCGACGAGGTCAGCGCCTTGTCGGTGATCGTGGAACAGGCCTGCACGCTGGGGGATCCGGTCAGCCGCAGGATTTTGGAAAAAGCCGCTTCCGAACTCTTCCTTCTCGTTGAGGCCGTCACGGAAAAGGCGGGTATCGGGGAAAAATCCTTCAAGCTCCTGCTCCTCGGCGGGGTTTTGCAAAACAACGAGCGGATCCGGCATGAACTGGTCCAAAAGGTGCGGGAAAAAAGACGGGATGCGGAGATCCTCATCCCCCGGCAAAAGCCGATCGAGCTGATCATCCAGCGGGGGCTGTACGACGGGGAAGAAAGGGAATAAATCGGGGGGCTCGGGGGATTGAGAGGGCTTTACGGGAATTTCTTTTTCCGGAAGGTCGGTTCCTGCACTGATAGGGAACCGGTCCACCTGCTCCAGGGAAGTTTATTTTTCCGGAAAGGGCTCCCGTCCTTCGGCTCCCCCATCTCTTTTCCCTTCCTTTCACCCCCGCTTGGCTTTCCCCTTCGCTTTCCGGCACGTTCCATCATGTCCCGACTACGATGGCGCCCGTCCTGTTCGAATTTTAAATGAATAGGTTGTGGACTTACATTTTTTCCATTTCATTTCCGCAAGGTTTGAAAAACGGAATCGGGTGTTGGCCATGGACGGCTGAACGATGATGGACATTTTTCTTGGGATGATGGACGTTTTTTCAAGGATGATGGTTATTTTTTCTTTGATGTCGGACAAATTTTTGTCCAAGATGAACATAAATCCAAAAATGATAGACGAATCTCCGAAGATGTTGAACAGTCCCATGGGTTGTTGAAAATTTTTTGCGGATGTTGAACCATCCGATTGAAATGTCGGACAATCCATCGTTGGGCCGACAGAAAAGGTTGAACGTCGTCCCGCGTATTGGCGATTCTTCCGAACAAAGAGCAAGGGAAATATCCGTCAGCCACTCGCATATTTCCGCTTCAAACTTCCGCGGGCCGCTTGCATCACCCGTTGATCATCGTCGACCACCAGGGACTCCAATAACATTACACTTTATTCAATCTCCTCACGGTCCGCCTCAATGGTGATTCCATCTAAAAGGAGCTCCTTCGTCAATCCCGGAACCGAAGCCTTGCCATCCTTGATTTCCGGTTTTCCCCGGCTAAAGAACTGCAGCTCCCGGCAGGACAAATTTTCTCCATTCATGATCGTGACAACCGGTTGCTCCAAAAAATATTCCTTGTTATTGGAGGAAAACTTCAGCATCCGCTTATGAAGCAGCAGCTCCCCCTTGGGCAAAAGGTTCATCGGGTCGAATCCGGCAATTGTAAGGTTCCCTTTGATTTGGACGAGATACCCGTCCTGACTATAAAATTGGTCAAATTCCCGGTCCCTCTCCGTCAATTCTTGTTCCAGGAGACGCGCGGCCTGCTTTTCCGCCTCCGGATCCGTGTCCGAGATCGGTTCCATCCTCCCGATTTTTTCGGCGAAAAAATCATATAAATAACCGGATGTTTCAAGAAATTCTCCTTGCCATCCCGGGAAAAGGTCATCCAGCAGGCGGGCGATCGCCATTCCCGCGGCATAACAGCTCCTCCGCAAATGATACAACGTGCCGGATTGTTCCTCAAAATCCTCGAAAAAGATCTCCAAAACCGCTTCTTTCCCTTTGCCGGATTCTTGTTCAAAGGCCTTAGACTCGACATAAAAGGCCAATCCTTCGTAACTCTCATGGCCAAGTTCATAATCCAGGCATTCCTTGATTAAAGCTCTTCGATATTCGCGGTGCCCGATGAATTCGGCGGCCCGGTTCCGTTTTTCATCCGAATTTTTTTCAAGCAATGCGCGAAGGAGGGCACTTCTTTCCGCGATCCGATGGGCAATATTTTCCTTCAGCTGCGGATAAACCATATACAGCCATTCGTTGCTCCATCTTCTGTAATCCATCGATTTTTGATAAGCATGGAACATTTCATGGACAATCATGGCAAAAAGCCTTGCAGGTTCCATATCCGGCCGGACGGTCGACAAATCCAATATGGCCGTCGGTTCCCTTTCCAATTCAATGAATGTATTGGCAACAAACCTGGGATCCCATGGGCCGACATGGACCCCTCCCTTTTCCGCAAAATGGCCGGGCGGATTGGGGTGGCCGCATAAATACACATTCTCCCTGTCAAAAAAGGCAAAGGGATTTGGCTTGAAATCCGGCCAAATGGATTGGAATCTTTCTTCCCGCATTCGTTCCCGGATGGAACCGGCCAATACCAGCGCATCTTGCCATGCATACATATCCGCCAACTTCCTTTCTCCTTTCGTTTCATATTTTTCCGTTGTTCTTTCCTTCCAGCATTCGCCCCGCTTCCGTCAGCATTTTCCCGACAAAGGCAGGGCTGCCCCAAAGGATATAACGGCTCCTTTGCTTTTCCTGGTCGTAGACATATTGGAACTTCGCTTTTCCGTCCTCCGGTTTCCTTTCATTCATCATTTTAATGAACAATCCGGACACATTGACCGCATCCGCCACGGACATTTTGAGATCCAAAACGGCGCATGTCGGATAATCGTTGGCCTCGTCCGCGTCCCCTTGAATAAATTGGAGGATTTCCGCATTGGAGTGATCCAAAATTTTTCCGGTATTTTTCCTGAGCAAATGGTCGATGTGTTCCCGCCGGATCCGCCATTCTTTGCCGAGCTTCGCCGCCTTGATTTTTCCTTCCTTGATGTAACGGCGGATCGTCCGCGGATGCATTTGGATCAATTCGGCCACTTCCTCAACTGTAAAAAAATCCTTCACGTGGTTCCCTCCCGTTCAACGGAATTTTTAAGGATATTATGTAATTATATGTAATTTTAAAATACATTAAGGAAAGGGGTCAAGAAATAATGATGAAATCCCCATCCCGGATTTTGTTTTTGAAAGGAGTGCGGCGATAAAACCGCATGCCGCCCCGCCGCCGGCTTTGTTCAATCCAGTGAAACAAGCCGCCAATGAACGGGTTAAAGAAGGGATGGACAGGGGGATCCTCTACCATAAAACGGGCAAGTCAAAAAAAGAAAAGCCCTGCCCGATGATGCAAATTTCTTGTCCTGTATAAAGGCCTTCTTCTAAATATCGAACTGCCATGATTTTGATGTCAGGTGAAAATGATTTTTTTGGCATAAAAAACTCCCCATTCGATAAACAGATTTTTTTTCATCTGTCTACCTAATGGGGAGCATATCAGCATCCATCGGCGCAGGGCTTTTTTCATTCCATTTATAAAGGAAAGCAGGTGTTTGCTTATCGGACTTTAATATATCGGTTTTTGCTTTTATTGCCGGCTTTATCTTTGGCATAGACGGTTAAGGTATAACCTTTCTTTTTAATCTTAAAATATCCTTTGGAATTCACTGCTGCTTTCTTAAACAGAAACCGTCGAACCCTTTTTCGCATTTCCTGTTACGGCGGCCGATCGAAATGAAATGCAAAACATACAGAACCTTCTTAAAGTCCTAACACGGACTTGCCAACCCGGATTTTCATGCGGTCCCTCAAGAATATCTGGAAATTTTCCGGTTCGCCGCCCATTTTGCGATCAAGCCATGCTTCGGGGAAAAGATAAACACCGCCGCGAAGATGCCGCCCGCCGCCGCCGCCATCATCCCCGAAATGGAGACGTTGAACCAAACGGCAAGATAATATCCGATAATCGCCGACAATGCGCCGATCGCGGCGCTGAGAACCAGCATGACCGACAGCCTGTCGGTCAACAAATAGGCGGCGGCGCCAGGAACGATCAGCATGGCGACAACGAGGATCGCGCCGACACTATCGAAGGAGGCCACGGTCGTTATCGACAGCATCCCCATCAGCAAATAATGGATCAACAACACAGGAATTCCTAAAGCCGCCGCCATTTGCGGATCAAAGGAGGTGATCTTCAGCTCTTTGTAAAACAGGAGGATGATGGCCAGATCCGCCAGAAGGACGAAGCCCAACATCCAGACGGCCTTCGGCCCCATTTCTTTTCCAAAGATTTCAAGGGTATCCCATGGGACAAAAGCGATTTCTCCCATGAGGGCATGGTCGACGTCCAGATGGACCCTGCTGGCGAAAAGCGACAACAGAATGACGCCCAAGGCGAACAGCGAGGTAAAAACGACACCGATGGCCGCGTCGGATTGAACGCGGAGCGAATCGAGCAGCTGAACGAAAAACGCGGTTAACAAACCGACGATAATGGCCCCGATAAACATCGGCACGCCGGCCATCGAATGACTGACCAAAAACGCGCCGACGATCCCCAATAACACGGTATGGCTGATCGCATCCGCCAGCATCGCCATTTTCCTTAAAATTAAAAAGCAGCCGACGATCCCGCACGTGATCCCGACAAGCGCGCCCGTCAAAAAAATCCATCCTTCATAACTCATAACGGCTGTCTGCCCCCCTTTGACCGATGATGTTGTTCCTGTTCCTCCGATTTTCGCCCGGACCCGTTTTGGATAAGCGGACGGGCATCCTTCCCAATTGCTGCAAATATCGGGACAGTTCCTGCAAGAGCGGTTCGGGCAGGGCGAATATGTCCTCCTGTTTTTCCACTTCTTCATGGGAAAATTTCATTTCATACATCTTATATACTTCCATTAAACGGTTTTTCAGCGCGATCTGATGGGCCTGTTCCTTCCCTTGTTCGGTCAACGCATACCGATTTCCGTCAGATGAGACCAGGTTCTCCTTGATGAGCTGTTTCATGACCCGCGCAAACAGCCGTTTGGACACCGGCCTCAATCCCCGGATCTGTTCTTCGCCGAACCCCGTTGCATGCCGGCCCGCCGGTTTGCGCATCTCCTCTTCCATCAGGTCAAACATCGACAACATGATATTCTCTCTCGCCGTTTGCCTGCGCATTTTCATCTGTTTGACGATGTTCACCAGCAAGCCCCTCCGGGGAGCGAAGACCATGGAAAAGAGGAAAAACAGGGTTGCCGCCAGGATAATCAAAGGACCCGTCGGCAGCCCTTCGGAAGCCGTGCTGAAAATCGTGCCGACCACGCCGGATAACGCCCCGATTCCTCCGGCGATGACGACCATCCGATCCATTCTTTCCGTCCAATAACGCGCGCTGAGGGCGGGGGTGATCAGCATGGCGGCCATCAAGATCACGCCGACCGCCTGCAAACCGATCATGACGGCAGAAACGATCAAGACCATCAACAATCCGTTGAAAAATCGGACCGGCAAACCGATGCCTTCCGCAAATTGCGGATCGAAAGTCAACAGCTTAAATTCTTTGAAAAAGAGGGCGGTAACGGCAAGGAGGATCATCGCCACGATCGCGATGATTTTCACATCATTTCCTACCAAAGATGCCGCTTGCCCGAAAATATAATTATTGAGCCCGCTTTGATTTCCGCTGCCGTTTTGGTTAATGTAGGTGAGCAGCACGATGCCGATCCCGAAAAAGACGGACAGCACGAGGGCGATGGACGCATCTTCCTTGATGCGGGAATTTTTGACGATGGCCTGGATAAAATAGGCGGCCAACAATCCGGAGAATGCGGCGCCGGCAAAAAACCAAAACAAGGATTTTTGGCCGTATAAAAGAAATGCGATACAAATCCCCGGCAGGGCGGCATGGGCCATGGCATCCCCGATCAAGCTTTGTTTTTTCAAATAGGCGAAACTCCCCAAAACGCCGCTTGCCATCCCCAGCAGCAGGGTTCCCGCCAACACCCATTGCGTGTTCGCATCGGACAAATGTTGAAAGAGGTTCATGCCCGCTCACTCCTATTCATGTTTAACAAGCAATTTTCCCTGGTCCAGGAAGGTCAATCGGCCCCCGTAGGTTTTCTGCAAATTTTCGACGGTAAATACCTCATCGGTCGGCCCGTGTCCGATCACCCGCATATTTAACAGCAATACCCAATCAAAATACTCCTGAACCGTGTGCAGATCATGATGGACAACCAGCACCGTTTTTCCCTGGGCCTTTAATTCGTTCAATAAGGAAATGATGGCCTTTTCCGTCGCCGCATCGACGCCGGCAAAGGGTTCATCCATAAAATAGATCGTGGCGTCTTGCGCGAGCGCCCGCGCCAAAAACACCCGCTGCTGCTGGCCGCCGGAAAGCTGGTTGATTTGCCGGTGCGCATAATTTTCCATTCCCACTTTTTCCAGGCAGGAAAGCGCCAGCTTCACATCTTCCTTCCCCGGACGCTTGATCCAGCCGATATGGCCGTATCGTCCCATCAATACGACATCCAAGGCATTCGTCGGAAAATCCCAGTCGACCGATCCGCGCTGCGGGACATATCCGATCAGTTTTCTTTGGGCTTTATACAGTTTTCCATAGATCAACACTTCCCCGGATGCCGCCGGGACCAACCGTAAAATGGCCTTGAGCAGCGTCGATTTGCCGGCGCCGTTCGGCCCGATGATCCCGATCAGTTTTCCTTCCGGAACCGAGAAACTGACTTCCTGCAAAACCGGCTTGCGATGATAAGCGACGGTCAAATTCCTCACCATTAACGGATTCATCCATGATCTCTCCTTTATGCGCGACTATTTTAACGAAGATACGATCGTGTCGATATTGTGGCGGTACATCCCGGCATAGGTCCCTTCTTCCGTCCCTTCCGGACCCATCGCATCCGAATACAGCTCGCCGCCGATCTTGACTTCCTGCCCCCGTTTCTTCGCCCCCTCGACGACCGCCTTGATGGATTTTTCGGAGATGCTGCTTTCGATAAAAACGGCCTTGATCTTGCGTTCCACAATCACATCGATCAAATGCTGGACGTCCTTCAGCCCGTATTCCGCATCCGTGCTCAATCCTTGCAGGCCCATCACTTCCATGCCATAGGCGCGGCCGAAATAATGAAAGGCATCATGGGCGGTAATCAGCACCCGGCTTTCTTCCGGGATTTGGGATATTTGCTGCTTGGCGTATTGTTTGATTTCCTGCAGTTTCGCCAAGTATTTTTCGGCGTTTTTCCTATATTCGTCCGCATGTTTTTCGTCCATTTTGATCAATTCGTCCCTTACCGTTTCTACGGCAATGGACCATAAATCGATATCAAACCATACGTGCGGGTCAAAACTTCCGGGATTGGCCGGGTCGGAAAGCAATCGATCTTTCGGAATCGATTCGGCGACGGCAACCGTCGGTTTTTCCTTTTCGATTTTTTCAAAAATCTCGCCCATTTTCCCTTCCAAGTGCAAACCGTTGTAAAAGATCACATCCGCTTCGTTCAGCTTTTTCAGATCTCCTTGCGACGCTTTGTACAGGTGCGGGTCGACGCCGGGGCCCATCAGCGCCGTGACTTCCACATACTCCCCGCCCACATTTTTTACGATATCGGCAATTTGGCCGATCGTCGTCGTCACCGTCAGTTTTCCATCGGAATGATCGGAACCGGTCCGGGCATCGCAGGCGGCCAACAGGACGAACAGCATGCCCGCGACGGCCATCATCACTTTTTTCATAGGCAAACTCCCCCTTTTTGTTTAAGCCATAAAAGTTTCCCTAGGGAAACTTTTGGCGAAAAAATTTTACCGCTGGAATGCGGCTACGGATGGAATGGACGCAATACTTGTTTTTGATAGATCCATATTTTATGGTTATGATTCAAAAAGTTTCCTTAATACAAAATTAAACCTTCAAAAACCGGTTGTCAATCATTTTGTGTTGGGGCAATTTTTTTCGTCCGGCCATTTCATGAAGAAAGGGAATCTCGATCGAAGCGTCGGTGTCTTTGCATCCCCAATGGTTCACCGCGCCGATCCGGGCCCGCGGGGAAGCGCCCGATTCGAACGAACGGCCTGCGGCCGCGGTTTCAATCGGTTCGGCCTTACTACGCGGGAACTGCCCCGCTCCATCCCGCCCGCTGCCGTACCGCCGGAAGCTCCCGGCGCGGCGAGCCGGACCATTTTCGGATCCTTACTGTATTGGCGGATCAGCCCCCGGAGGCCAGGCCGATTCGATCCGGTTCGGCGGGACCCGCGCCGATCCCGGTTGCGCGCTTGCCGGATGGACAAACAATGGGGACGGAAGCAAATGCCCCCGTCCCCGCATTCCAGGCGATGTCCCCGTGAGCGGCAACACGCCCGGGTTCCCCATGGATTCCATTTTTCTTATGGAAGGATTGCCTTTTGAAAATCATCGCGAACTTGTTTCAGCAACCGGTCATCCGTGAGCAGCCGGTGCGCCGTGAAGGCCAGCGCTTTCGCCCCCTTGATCAAAGCTTGGTCGGCCAAGGGGGAACGGGCCGCTTCCCGGAACTCTTCCGTGTGGGCGATTAACGTATCCGGGCCGATTTTTATATGGGGATGGGCCGTCGGCGTCACATGGCTGATATTTCCCGCGTCCGTCGAGCCTTTTCCCCCGCCCTCGTTTTTCACGACTTCTTCCCCCAATGCGGTCAATTCTTCTTCCAAGATCGCATCCAAGGTCGGATTCACAATGAAATCGAGGACTTCATTTTGAAACCGTTCGATTTCCACCTTCGTTCCCGTCGCCAAAGCCGCCCCTTCGGCGATTTTCCGGACTTTCTCCGATACTTCCTCGGCCCGTTTCCACGTCTCCGCCCGGATAAAGAAGCGGGCGGAGGCATAATCCGGGATGATGTTCGGGGCATCGCCGCCATGGGTGATGATCCCGTGGATGCGGATATCCCGCGGAAGCTGCTGCCGCAGCGCGTTGATCCCGTTGAATAACAGGATCACCGCATCGAGGGCATTGATCCCCTGCTCCGGGGCGCCGGAGGCATGGGCGGCTTTTCCGAAGAAGTGGAAATCCAAAGGATCGACGGCAAGCGTCCGGGCGGAAAGGCTCGTTTTCCCGCTGGGGTGGATCATCAAAGCCACATCGATGTCTTTTAATAAACCGTGTTTGACAAAGCTGCCCTTTGCCGAACCGTTCGGTCCCCCTTCCTCCGCCGGGGTGCCGAAGACGAAAACTTCCCCGCCCGTTTCATGAATGACTTCCGCTACGGCGATGGCCGCCGCCACGCTCGTCGTCCCGATCAAATTATGCCCGCACGCGTGCCCGAGTCCCGGCAGCGCATCATACTCGGCAAGAAAGGCGATTTTCGGGCCGTCGATATGGGAAGGCTTCCTCGCGACAAAGGCCGTCTCATGGCCGGCAACGTTTGTCGTGACCTCAAAACCGGCCTTTTTCAGAAGATCGGTCAACCTTTCCGATGCGAAAAATTCCTGATTTCCGATTTCCGGATGATCATGAATCTCATGGCTCGTTTGAATATACAGTTCCCTTCCGTTTTCGATGCTTTCCTCGATCCGCTTCCTTTGAAGCTGCAAATCAACCGGCACGCCAATTCCCCCCGCTTTTTATTTGATGATGTCTTCCAGTTCTTCAATCGGAATGTCGACCACGACGGAACCGCCGTTCGTATCCTTTTTGATCGCCTCGACCACTTCAGGATCATGGTAGATCTCGACAATCTTTTTGAATGTTTGATTGTCTTTGTCTTCCGCCCGGGCGGCAAAAACATTGATATACGGCTGCGCCGCCGGATCATTCGGATCTTCCAGGAAGATGGCGTCTTTATTCGGAACGAATCCGGCCTGCCCGGCAATCCCGTTATTGATCACGGACGCGGCCACATCCGGAAGCACCCTCGGCGTTTGTTGGGCCACCATCGGAATGATCTCCAATTTTTTGGGATTTTCCTTGATTCCGCTCAAATCGCCGAACAAGCCGAAATCCTCCTTCAGCTTGATCAATCCGGCCGACTGAAGCAGCTTCAAAGCCCTCGCCTGGTTCGAGGGATCATCGGGGATGGCGATTTTCGCCTTGTCGGGGATTTCGGAGACGTCCTTATATTTCTCGGAATAAATGCCCATCGGCGCGATGACCGTGGTCCCGATCGGCACGATATCCAGATGATGTTCTTCCTTGAATTGATTCAAAAAGGCGATGTGCTGGAACGCATTCAAATCGATTTCCTTGTCCGCCAGCGCCTGGTTCGGCAGCGTGTAATCGGAAAATTCAACCAGCTCGATGGTGATGCCTTCCTTCGCCGCCTTTTCCTTGATGATGTCCCAGACCTGGCCGTCGGTCCCCGTCACCCCGATTTTTACCACCTTTTTTTCATCGGAAGCCGTCTCGCCCTTGCACGCCGAAAGTAAAGCGAAAAGAAGTACCGCAATCAACGATAAGCCTATTTTTTTGTACATTCTGTTTCCTCCTTGAATGCCAAATTTTTTCTATCGACGCAAAAAAATCCTCGAAAGATAATTCCCGATCAATTGTGCGATCTGCACCAAGAGAATGAGGATAACGACGGTGACGATCATGACGGAGGTATCAAACCGCTGATACCCGTAGGTCATCGCCAGGTTGCCCAAACCGCCGCCGCCGACCGTTCCCGCCATCGCCGAGAAATCGATCAAGCCGATGGTGACAAAGGTCAAGCCTAAAATCAGCGGTCCGATCGCTTCCGGGATGATGATTTCAAAAATGATCCGGAAGGGTCCGGCGCCCATCGCCTTGGCCGCTTCGATAATCCCCGGGTCGATGGAGACGAGATTATTTTCCACCACCCTGGCCACCGAAAAGGAGGCGGCGATCGTCATGGGGAAAATCGCGGCAGCCGTCCCGATGGTCGTCCCGATCACCGCCCGGGTCAACGGGGCGATGGCGACCAAAAAGATGATGAACGGGATGGGACGGACGATGTTGATGATAATGTTTAAAAAGGAATAGATGAACCGATTTTCAAAAACATTCCCTTTTCGGGTGACATATAAAAGCAGCCCCATCAAGATTCCGATAATGGACGAAAATAGCAAGGTAAAAACGACCATCGTAATCGTCTGGCCGGTCGCCTCGACAATCCGCGGCCAAAACGTGGACCAATCAACCCGCATCGGACAGGACCTCCTTTACTTGCACAACTTTTTTCAGTTCTTCGATGACCCTTTTCACTTCCTGTCCATCGCCTATGATTTCGACAATCAGATTCCCGAATAATTGCCCCTGCAGTTCGCTGATATTTCCGTTCAAAATGTTGACATCCACATTGTATCGCTTTGAAATCCTCGATAAGATCGGCTGTTTTGTCGCATCGCCCTTGAACGTCAGGCGGTACAGATGGTTCGTTCCGTTCCGCTTCAGTTCCTCGAGCAAGGATTCGGAAAGGGAATCGTGGATCACCGAACGGATGAAGTTTTTCGTCGTCCGGGTTTTCGGGCTGGTGAAAATATCCAGGACGGAGCCTTCTTCGATGATCCGTCCCTCCTCCATCACGGCGACCCGATCGCAAATCTTGCGGATGACATGCATCTCATGGGTGATCAATAGGATGGTCACATTCAACTCCCGGTTCACTTTTTTTAACAGATTCAGAATGTCGTTGGTGGTTTCCGGATCGAGGGCCGAAGTCGGTTCGTCACAAATCAGAATTTTTGGGGAAGTGGCCAGGGCCCTCGCAATGCCCACCCTTTGCTTCTGGCCTCCCGACAGCTGCTCGGGATAATCGCCCGCTTTATCCTCGAGTCCGACGAACCGGAGCAGTTCCCAAACGATCCGTTTCCTTTCCTCCTTCGGGACCTGTGCGATTTTTAAGGGATATTCCACATTTCCAAAAACTGTCCGGGAATTGAACAAATTAAAATTTTGGAAGATCATTCCGATATTTTGCCGCAATTTACGCAGTTCCTTGGTGGACAGTTTGGTGATCTCCTGCCGGTTCACGAAGATCTTCCCGGAAGTCGGTTTTTCCAACAGATTGACCAGGCGGAGGAGGGTGCTTTTTCCGGCGCCGCTGAAGCCGATGATGCCGAAGATTTCTCCCTCTTTGACGGTCAGGCTTACATCTTTGACGGCCGCGACTTCCCGGTCCTTGGTCTGAAATACCTTGGTGACATTTTCAAAAGTGATCATCGAGCACCTCCAATAAATACGAGTAAATGGATATGAAAACTCGGTTTAAGAGACGAATCGAAATTTCCCCGCATCCCCTCCTTTTCGGATAAATGAAAACCCCCCTCATCTTACCTCCAGGAAGATAAGATGAGAGGGGTCATGCGTTCGCAAAACTCCGTCTCATTTCTTATCTTCCAAGCCGTCCAGACGACTTGCTGGAATTGGCACAGTGCTTTCATGCGAAAGCCCGCTGCCGAGGTTTCATCGGGCCAGTCCCTCCACCTCTCTGGATAAGAAATGACGAGGAAAATATGTAATTTTTATGTATGATTGTATAGTAATATGAATGTTTGAAAATGTCAATATGCGAGTTTTTCCTGACGATCAGTCTGCCAAGGAGCAGCCCTCTTTTTCATTAATTGTTGCTTTCTTTCCTGCCGCGCTTACGCCTGGTTCCCCCTTCATAGGCGTGCGTCTTCGATCACTCACCTATTGAAGGGGATAAGTTTTGCCCACAAATATTTTACGCATACTTTTTTTGACAGCCCGTCGGAACCGTCCCGGCAGAAAAAGGGTTGACCAAAATCCTCTCCGTCTTTCATAATCAAAGTAATCAACAATCCGAACGAAAAGGAGACTCGTCCGATGAAATTTTTTTCGAAAAAATGGTATGAAACTATGCAGGATCCCCATCTTTTGACCTTCCCCGAATCCGATGAAGAATGGGCGGATTTCATCCGCGGTTTCGAAGAAGAAAGCGAGGATTTCCGCGCCTATTTGCGGGGAGAGCTGGAATCCATTAAAGACCGGCTGCTGCAGATCCTCCCCGAAACCTTCCACCCCTATGTGCTGGACGGGACGATCAATCAGCCCGAACTCCCGAAACGGGTCCGGGACGAGGTTTTGGCCTGGCTGAAAGAAAAACAGGAAGAAGCGGAAAAGATGATCGACGCGGCCGGGGAATACAAGGAAAAAATCCGCGGGCAGTTGCCGGAAGGTTTGGCGGAAATCGCGGACGCCGGGCTCCATGATGCCCAAATCCGTTTCATCCGCCGCGGGGAGGACGTTTTGCGGCTCACCCTGGACGGATCCGGCAGTTTCAGTTACGGCGAGGCCGCCGTGATCGAAATATCGGGGATCAAGGAGGAAAGATCCGAATTCCCATTGGCTCCCGGCATGTATTGGCTGTACGAGGAGACGGACGTGGAAAGGGACGGGTTCCGGCTTGGGGTCCTGTTCGATTCCCCGATGACGGAATGGGAAATCACCGCAACCGATTTCCGGATCCGCCATTTTTACCGAAACGAAGAACATCCCGGATGGGCGGATGAAGACGGTCCGGCCGGGGCATCGGACGGCGAATGGAAAAAGGCGGAACGGCGCCTCGGGTTCCGCTTTCCCCAGGCTTTCCGGGAACTGATGAACAGGCAAAACGGCGGACGGATCGACCATCCCTTTTTCCTCCTTCCGGACCGGGCGGTGGAAATTACCCGGATTTTGCCGCTGGAAGAGTTGGCGGAACAAGGCGGCGTCATCCCTTTTGCGGCTTGCGCCATCGGTTCGGTCGCCTTCCTCCGGGAAACCGGTCAGATCGTTTATGTGGCGGAAGACGGAGAACCGCGGCCATTGGCGGATTCTTTCGAAGAATGGACCCGGCTTTTGCTGAGCGGGGAATTTGTTGAGGCGGAAGACCCGCTTTCCGACCCGCTCCCGCCGGAAGAATTGGAAGCCGCCCTTTTCAGCGGGGATTTGGGGCTCGCCGTCCGGGCATGGAATACGATCGCCGAACGGCCGGAAGAACACGTGCCGCTCATCAAAAAGGCGCTGCCCCATTTTATCAACCATGAGGACATGCAACTGGGACAAATCGGAGAATTGTTCGCCGGCCATTTCGTGGCCGAAGGCATCATCACCGAAGAATTCTTGGAATCAATCAAAAGATGAACGGATAAAACCGGCGGGCCGCCTCCGATGCCGAGGAAGCCCGCCGGATTTTTACAGGGGATGAAGCGCCAAAGGGCCATTCCCGCGCCTTCCTCCCGGACCTTTCTCACCCGAATCGATTCAAGATCTCTTGCCTGCCCTCGAAAAGAACAAAACCCTATAAATCATTGATCCCCTTGAAAAACTCATAAGCAAAGAATAAGGAAAAGCCCACCAACAGGCATCCCGCGATGGTGGAAACCCATTTGATGAACGTCCGATTTACGATTTTTCGTGCCCCTGCCACGATGGACATGAAAATAAGATCATGGAGCAAAATCCCCGTTAAAATTCCCGAGGCCACGGCAAAAAAACCGGTTTTTTCCGAAGCATGAAAAGAATGGGTTAAAACCGTTCCGAATACGCCGAGCCAAAACACGACGCTTCCCGGCGAAATGGCGACCAAAAATCCATTCCAATAGGATGATTTCAATGATTTTTTTATTTTTTCATTTCCCAAACGGATATCCTTATCCGCATTTTTGATGCTGTCGATCCCGATATACAATAAAATGAGGGAGCCGAACAGCCACATTAAGGTTTGGACGGCGGGCACGGCCAGAACGGACGCGAAGCCAAAATAAAGAAGGGTAATCAAGATCAAATCCACCGTCATCCCGCCCAGTCCGACAAACCATCCATGGAAAAACCCGTTTTTCAAGCCTTGTTTCGTCATTTCGATGGTCACCGCCCCGACGGGAAGGGCGATGGATAAACCTAACAATACGTGGGTGAAGAAAAGCGCAAACATCCGACCCCTCCAACCTTGCCGGATCAACCGGCCGCTTTGAATCCCTGGAACCGCTATTGCAAACGACGGGATTACTCCAGCCATTGGCATTTGATAAAATTAATATAATCTCAAATTAACCCCAACAAAAGGTACAGTTTTTGAAAATCATATAGGGACAGATTGGAATGCGGGTGGTCACCACATGTTTGAAATCACGCCAACCTTTGACGAAAACGCGGATAAACCCCTATATTTCCAACTTTATGATTACATCCGGGGAGAAATGGAAGCGGGACGGATTCCCCCCAACACCCGGTTGCCGTCCATCCGGAAACTGGCCCGGCATCTGGGAGTCAGCAAAAACACGGTGGAAGCCGCCTATCAACAATTAATGGCGGAAGGGTACATGATCAGCAAACCGAAAAGCGGGTATTATGCAGCCGAAATGGAAGATCGGCCGTCCGCCGCCATCCATTCGCACAAGAAGATTTCTTTATTCGACCAGAGGAACCGGCATATGCCAGCCAAAACCGATATCCGGATTGATTTTCGGCACGGGAATATTGATCGGGAAAGTTTTCCCATTGCGGTATGGAAAAAGTTAAGCAATCAAGTGATGCGGGAAAAGGAAATTTTTTCCTATGGAGAGCCGCAGGGAGAGCCCGAATTTCGCCTCGAACTTGCGAAATACTTGTATCAATCGCGGGGAGTGGTATGTTCTCCCGATCAGATCATCATCGGCGGAGGAATCCAGCAGCTGCTCAGCCTCCTCTGTTTAATCATCGGGGCAAAACGCCATCCGATCGCTTTTGAAAATCCGGGTTATGATGGGGCGAGGGAAATCTTTCTCCATCACGGCTTTCCGGTCATCCCCATTGAGGTGAATCGGCAAGGCATTCATCTGGAAAAACTGGAAAAAAGTGAAGCTCGTTTCGTGTATGTTACCCCTTCGCACCAATTTCCCCTTGGATTCATTATGCCCGTCGCCAGCCGCATCAAGCTGATCCGGTGGGCGGAGCGGGCAAACGGATATATCATTGAAGACGATTACGACAGCGAATTTCGGTATAAAGGGAAACCGATCCCGGCTTTGCAAGGATTGGATCCCCACGGCCGGGTCATCTATTTGGGCACGTTTTCCAAATCGCTATTGCCTTCCGTTCGCATCGCCTACATGATCTTGCCGAAACCGTTGATGACGAAGTATAAAATGAATTTTTCCATATATGAGCAGCCTGTTTCAAAAATTCATCAAAAGACCCTTTACCTATTTATGCGTGAAGGCTATTGGGAAAAGCATCTCCGGAAAATGAGGCATGTTTATCAGAAAAAACATATGATGCTGATCCGGACGATTCAAACGTATATGGGAGACAACGTGAGGATCATCGGAGAAGATTCCGGACTCCATGT
Source organism: Caldibacillus debilis DSM 16016 (assembly GCF_000383875.1). Classification (NCBI taxonomy): domain Bacteria; kingdom Bacillati; phylum Bacillota; class Bacilli; order Caryophanales; family Bacillaceae; genus Caldibacillus; species Caldibacillus debilis. Next base: position 123,759 of record NZ_KB912917.1, read on the forward strand.
CATCCTGGAGGTGAAAAGCGACGATACGGAGGAACATCTGATTCAAACGGCAAAAAATGCTGGCATCCGCGTTTACCCGACATCCAACTATTGGATGGACAACCCGCCTTCGCCTTACCCGCAAATCCTTATGGGATTCGGCGGATTAAGCGAAAATGAAATGATCCAAGGAATCCGTATATTGAGCGAAACTTGGTTCAGCTAGCATAATCTGCCGTCAGGCGGGGGCTTCACCCATTTTCTGCGGGAAGGCGGCGGACCGGCAGGCGATCCGCAGCGTCCTTCCCGTTTAAAATGCCCCGGTTTGCAAATCATCCGTTCACCCTGTACAAATAGATCCTCCACCAGGAATCATCGTCCTCGAATACCTTTTCCAGGGCGAGGCCGTTTTCCTCCGCGTTAAGGATCGGGACCGCCGAAAGGATATACTCCCCGCCCATTTTTTTGAACTGTTCCGTGTTCAAATCCAAGTCTTTGATCACCCGTTCCGATCGTTTCGAAAACATATAATGTTTGCCCAGCTCGGCGGTGAAAATATAGCAGCGGCCGCCCCAATGGTCGAAATAATCCCGGATCGTTTTGTCTTTCGCCAGTTCCCGTTCGATGATTTTGCGGAATTCCAATTTATAGCTTAAAGGATAGATATTGTTATAGGTATCGAGGGTATAAAAGCCGTTGTATTGGGCGATCGCCGGATGGATGCCGATGCTGGCCACCCGGTAGTCCTCCGCCGGTTTTCCGATATAGGCTTTGATTTCCTGAAACTGCTTTTCCGCGTAAAACTGTTTGAAGCTCGGGGAGTGGCGGTAATAGATTTGCTCGTTGTACGGAACAAGGATGAGAAACTGGGCCAAAATCAGGCCGGCGGCGGCCGCCTTCCCCAGCCGTTCCGTCCTCTCCCCGCCCAAAAAAGGCCATGATCTCACCGCATCCGCCAGGATCTTTAACGACAAGGCGAAGAGGGCATAGACGACGACCGGGCTGAAATAATGGAAACGGGAAAAATTGAAGGAATTCAGGATGCCGACCCGTTCTTTCAGCGGCTGCCACCCTTCGTAGAACCAGAAGGCGTACCAGGTGGACAAAGCGAGATGAAAGAAATGGAGAAAAAGAAACAGCTTCTCTTCCTTCCATCTTTTTTTCCAGATCACGTAAACGAGGCACAGCAGGGAGAAGGGCAGGATCAATTTGTCGTGGACCGAGCGGTCCTGGTTATGGGCGAAAATATAGTTTTTCAAGATCAATTTGAAAGTGGCCGCAAGGCTGTTTTTCGATTCGTAAAAAACGTCCCGGTTTGTCGGTTCATGGGGAAGGAGTATGGAAGTGACCAAACGGTGATCCATCAGCAGATAAATGCCGGTCATGTAAACAATCGCAAGCAGGAACCGGACGTTCCATTTCCTTGTCCGGATGGCGTCGATCAGCCAAACAACGCCCATCGCCGTCAAAAAATAGAAAAAACCGAGGACGAAGCTGGACAAAAAGGGCAGACCCGTCAATATCAAATAATGGAACCATTTGGCCTTCCCCGCCCGGATGTGCAAAAACGCCCACAGGGCAAGGGGCATGCCCAAAATGCTCAGCATCCCCGAAGGCCAATAGGGAATCAAGGAAAAGGTCAAGGCCGTCCCGATTTGAATGAACCAGGCTCTTTCGTCTTTGACGATGAAATCCTTCAGCAGCAAATACATGCCGATAAACGCGAGAAGGCGGGTGATCAGTTGGCTGAGCCCGTAGGCGATGACCGGGGGGAAGACCATGAACAGAGCGATCATGGCGTAAAACTCCGTATAAAAGGCATTCCGCTTCAATTCCCCGTTGATGATCTGTCCGATCGGCGCATCCCCGGGGGCGAACAGCTGCCCACTTTCTTTCAGCACCTTATACCAGGCGATGTTCGAGTCCAAGTTGTCATGGATCCGCATATGGGCATCTTCGCCGAGGATAAAATAGGGGGATGTCCATAATCCGATGATGAGGCAGGCGATCCCGATGAAAAACGGTTTATTGCAAAATTTTCTTGCCATATTCTCCCCCCCATTCCCTCTTTGTTTTCGTTTTGCGGAAGACAAACCATTTTTGTCCGAAATAATTGGTGACCGTATACAGGCCGTTTCCGAAAAGGACGGCCCATTCTTCCGTATACCTTTCCACCGTCTCCAGATGCCGCAGCGCCCCCTCGGCCAGCGCCAAGCCCGCCTTGTAGGAAAGCAGATAGCAAAGGAAAATGACGAGAATAAAGCGGAACAGGCCGGAACCGACCCGGACATCGCTTCGGAAAGTAAACCTCCGGTTCAAAAAAAAGCTGGCCAATGCGCCGGCGCCATTTCCGATAAACGTGGAAGGCCAGTAGGGAAGGCCGAACAAGGTCAGGCAAAGAAAGGTCACGGAAAGCCCGATGCACGTATTGATGACGCCCACGCCCAAAAACTTGATGAAAGGACTTTGGATCTTCATTTGCCCACCTGCTGTTTCGGCCGCTTATATTCTTGGCTGAAATGTTGCAACCGTTCTTCCAGGATGTACCGGGGCCGCCCCTTTACTTCTTCATAGATCTTCCCGACATACTCCCCGATCAGGCCGATGCTGATCAGGAGCAGGCCCCCGATAAACCAGAGGGAAATCATGATCGACGCCCAGCCGCCGACGGGATCGGCGGAGAATTTTTGCACAAGGACGTAGACAGCCGCCAAAAAGCTGATCAGCGAACTGATAAAGCCGATGGCCGTAATCAACCGGATCGGCTTGACGCTGAAGGAAGTGATTCCGTCCAAGGCCAGGGCCAGCATTTTCGGCAACGGATATTTCGACTCCCCGGCCGCCCTTTCTTTCCGGTCATAATACACCTTGGCCGATTTAAAGCCCAAAAGGGGGACAATTCCCCTTAAAAAAAGGTTCGCCTCCTTATACTGGAGAAGGGCGTTCAGGGCGCGCCGGCTCAACAGCCGGTAATCCGCATGGTTGTATACGAGGGGCAGGCCCATCTTTTCCATCAGCCGGTAAAACATTTGGGCCGTGGTCCGCTTGAAAAAGGAATCGGTTTCCCGCCGTTTGCGGACCCCGTACACCACATCGTAACCTTCCAAATATTTGATCACAAACTCCTTGATGACGGAGATATCGTCCTGGAGATCGGCGTCGATGGAAATGACGCAGTCGGAATAGCGGGAAGCTTCCTCCAGGCCGGCCATCAACGCCCGTTGGTGGCCGAAATTTCTCGACAGTTTCAGCCCGTTGACCATGCTGTCTTCCGTGTACGCCTTTTTGATCAGATCCCACGTCGAATCCCGGCTTCCGTCATCGACGAACAAAATTTTGCTGTTTCTATCCACATACCCTTCCTTGATTAATCGGGTCACGGTATTTTTCAGCTGCCTGAGCGTAGTCGGAAACACTTCCTCTTCGTTATAGCACGGTACCACGATTGTCAGCGACGGCTGTTTCATCTTGATCCCCCTTGTTTTTACAAAGGAAATAGTTTTCCCTTCCTATTAGACGCCCAAAAACTGGATATTGTTTCAAACTTTCAGAGGAACTTGCCTGCTTTGTGCGGATGATTTTCCATGATGTTCCATCTCCGTCCAAAACTTGTCTATTATATTATATACGGAAAAATTTTAAAAAAACATTAAAAAAAGATGAAGGTATGTGTCAAGATTTTCTCGGGATGGTTATCAGATCAATAATTCAGGCGCCCTCATTTTGTACACCACAACTAATGTTTTTGCCAGTTCCTGTAAATCGATTCCGGAAGTGTCAGTAATGTTGGCCATTATGGATGACCTTCCGCAATCTTCCTACGGCACTTGAATTGCACGTGTATACCGCGATCGATCCGTGCCGCACCCCGACTGATGGCCGGGTTCTCTCATGCAATATTGCGCTCATCTTTACGATTTTCCGGGCTTCCCGCTGTTTTCGGACGCTCCTTTGTCTGTCTTT
>NZ_KB912918.1 GCF_000383875.1 Caldibacillus debilis DSM 16016
GGATGAGGCGGATCTTTTACAAAAAGAAGGAGGAACTAAGCGCAAAGGAACGCTGGTATTTAAACCGATACCTCCAGAAGTCGGAGACGCTGAAGAAAGCCTATGAACNGAAAGAGGCCTTTTGCCGTTGGCTGGAGCTGGCCAAAGANAATGGGGCGGAAGGCATCCTTCAAACCAAGGAAGAATTGCATCAATTTTATCAACGTGTCGAAGAGTCAGGGATTGAAGCGTTTCAACGCTGTGTTCGGACTTTGAGGAATTGGGAAATGGAAATCCTGAACAGTTTTATTTTTGGCTACACGAATGGCTTTTTGGAAGGGATCAATAACCACACGAAAGTGATGAAGCGAAATGCGTATGGATTCAGGAACTTCGAGCGGGCAAGGGCCAGGATCCTGCTTACATACAAGTATAAAAGAATCGGGGTCCATGTGGGGTAAGGCCGCAGGCCCCCACCCCAACATTTGACAAAGGACCCTTTTATACCGTATAATGTTTTTCCTCTTTTTTCATCCGTTTGTTCTTAATGATGAGAATGATTCCTCTTTTGTTTTTATGAAAGAGGAGGAGGAAATTCCCCAGCCAAATCCACTGGATGTATGCCGGATATGTTTGATGATAGAAATAAATGTACAAGAACAGCATTCCCAGGGTGGTCTGGAAACCGTCTTCCTCGCTGGTTACCGGATTCCCCTTTTTCATCCATTTTGTGATCACGGCCAGCACGGCCAAAATAACCGCATACATGAAGGATGCGCGAAATTCGGTCAAGCCGCTCCAGACGCCGAAACTGACCGCTATGCTTTTTCCTCCCCTTCCTTTCATAAACGGCGAAAAAGCATGCCCGTAAATCGGGGCGAGGGCAATGGGGATGAATTGGTAATTTTGTGCCATCTCCCATTCTTTAATCAGGACAATCGGGATATAACCTTTCATAAAATCGAGGAAAATTCCCGTCAGCCCGTATTTGTAACCGGCCGCCTTCCATAAATTGGCCGCGCCGGGATTCCCGTCGCCGACCTCGGTAATGTTTTTCTTTTTCAAAAGACCCAGCCAATAGGAAAACATGAGCGAACCGCTTAAAAAGCAAAGGATGGTTAACAGGAGGATCATTTTATTTTCTCCTTCCCACATCGACATACCTGCCCTTCCAAACGACGGACTTGCGAAAAACCGCCTGGTACATGGAATACATCAAGACGACGAGAAAAAAGATGACGGAAAGAAAATGAAAAATCGGATGAATGAGTCCGAATTGGCCGACAAATTTGTTTATATACAGGATAAACAGAACATTGGCCAAATATCCCAAGAAAAACGGAAAAAAGTAAGGCGTGTGCAGGAAAAATGGAAAGAGTTCGGACAGGATGACGCCGGCCAGCCACAAACCGCTAAACACCAAAGTCGGCGCCCGCAGCAAGGAAGTGCTTAAGACCGCCCCCTTTGCGAACCCCTCCAGCTCGCTTTTGATTCCGCCGGGATACATCCGGAAACTGACAAGACCCTTTCCGATATAATTGGCCACCGGGATGCCCGCCCGTTGGAATCTTGCGCCCAAATTCAGATCATCCAGCATTTCCGACCGGACGCTCGCATGTCCGCCGATCCTTTCATAGTCGCGGCGGGCGGCCACGATGCAAGCCCCGTAAAGCCCTTTATTTCTGTTATGCCTTTCAAAGGGAGAGGTGAACGCGAAGACCCCCAGGATATTAACAATCATCGCAAACCGTTCATAAAACCTTTTCGTGATGTGGTAGGGAACGACGGAGATCACGCCCCCCGTCCGTTTTCTTTCCGCGATTAACGCCTGCAATGCTTCCGGTTTGAGGCGGATGTCCGCATCCAAAAAGACGAGGATATCCCCGGTGGAATGGAGATAGCCGTTCCAAACGGCCCAGTTTTTCCCCGTCCAGCCCTTCGGCAGATCGCTGAGATTGATCAAATCCACCTGGAATTTTTCGGCGATTTCCTTCGTGTTGTCCTCCGAGTGGTCGTTGACGACAATGATTTCGTCGGGCAAAAGGGTTTGTTTCTTCAATGATTCCAAAAGGTCGGGAAGATTCTTCGCTTCGTTTCTGGCCGGGATGATGACGGAGATTTTTTCATCCTGACCGGAATGCGTGCGATCCATTGGGATGGCCGTTCTCCGGAAAAGGAGAACACCGGAAAGAATACCGATACCGATCACCGCTAAGGGTATCCACTTCATTTTTTCACGACCTTTTCCGGAAAATGCAAGAATATGCGTTCTTATTTAAGGTGTCTGCCGCCAAGAAGCCGAAAAAAGCGAAAAAAAGAAGGATATGCCTACGGATGATGCAATCCCTCTTTTTTCCACGATGCCTCCCATTCCAAGAAGAAAAGGGATGTTGTCTATTTACCACAGATAGGAAAGGATGATCCCGATCGCCATGAGCATCCCGAATTGGGTGTTGGTTTTGGCGGTTGCCTTCATGGCCGGCAGCATTTCTTTCGGAGCGGTTTTGCCGATAAAGTTTCTGACGGCTTTGTACGCGGTCGGAAGGCTTAATAGAGCCAATAAAATCCAGGGCGTCATCCCTTCCGTCGCGATCAACAGAAACAGCCATAGATAGGAAACGGCAAACATGGCCGCCAAAAGGCCGATGGCCCGTTTTCTCCCGAGCAAAATGGCGAGGGTTTTCCGGCCGCTCTTTTTGTCGCCGTCCATGTCCCGGATATTATTGGCCAAATTGATGGCCCCGATCAGAATGGCGACGGGAACGGAAACGAGGGTTTGGGCCGTTTGAATCTCCCCTGTTTGGATGAAAACGGAAATCAAGATGATGACAACCCCCATGAAAAATCCGGAGAACAATTCCCCAAGGGGGGTGTAGGCGATGGGATAAGGCCCTCCGGTATACAAATAGCCGACCGCAATGGAAAGGGAACCGATGACGGCGATCCACCAGCTGGATTTCATGCAAATATAGGCCCCGAGCAGGAGGGAAACGCCCACCAAAATAAAGGCGAGCCGGTACACGGTTTTCGGTTCGACGCCTTCCCGGACGATCGCGCCGCCGATGCCGACGGAATGCTCGTTGTCCAGCCCCCTTTTGAAATCGAAGTATTCGTTGAACATGTTGGTGGCGGTTTGGATCAATAAACAGGCGATGAGCATGGCGAAAAATAAACCGAAATGAATCCGGGTATATTCAGCGGCCAGAACCGTCCCGACGGTGACGGGGACAAAGGAAGCGGTTAACGTGTGCGGCCGCGTCAACTGCCACCAGACCCGCCATCCTTTCCTCCTGTCAAGGGTTTCCAGCGGCTTTGTCTTCGGGTCAGGCTGCATAACACTCTCCCCTCTATAAAGATATTAAAATGGAATACAGAAATAATATCAAATTCAGTTTATGTAAAAAAATCAGCAGCTGTCAAATCAATGATATCAGAAATAAGATTCCATATCCCGGAAAAAAGCCGGCCGAACCAGAGCAGAGGAAAAAAGGAAAGGAATCCCTTTCCCTCGGGGTTACCCGTGATTTTCATCAATCACAAAGTTTTGCCGGGAATAACAAAGCCCGTTCTGGATTCCCATCGATCATAAAGACGGATCGGGGATGGGCTGGAGATGAAAGGGTACCGGACGATCCGTCGGTTTTGATAAAAAAGGAAGGCCGCGCTTGACCTTCCGTTCCGATTTCTGCCGTCGGCAATAAAGATGGATTTGTCCCGGTTTTTATGGATGCGTGAGGCCATCGGCAGACTCACCCGGGGAAACGCCACCCGGTTCCGGCTTTGATCGCCTATGACGCGGCTGCTGATTGTCCGGCGGGAACCCGTTTTTTTTCGGTTCCGCTTCGGTTTTCCATCGGGCAGAACCGGATCTCGGACGGCCGCAAGATCAACGGGACCGCGGCGGGTGATCCAGCCGCAGCGCTTCGGTAAAGCGGTTTGCCCGGATCCGGGCCCAATTGGCGAAAAATCCGGTACCCGCCTTTGCTCAGACCGCTTTTGCGACGATTTCGACGTCGATATTGCCGCGGGTCGCTTTGGAATAGGGGCAGAATTCATGGGCGGCGTGCGCCAATTCTTCCGCCTGTTCCTGGGTGACGCCCCGGATTTCCACTTCCAGGACAACGCCGATTTTATACCCGTTGTCTTTCTCATCTTTTAGGAGGCTGACGTTGGCCGTCACCGTGGAATCGATGTTCATCCCCTTTTTTTGCGCGATGAAATTCAGGGCTCCGTCGAAGCAGGCGGAATATCCGGCGGCAAAAAGCTGTTCGGGATTGGTCGCGGCCGGTTGTTGATCCGGCTTCGGCATGGCCAATTTCAAATCGAGAACGCCGTCGCTGGATTTAACCCTTCCTTCCCTTCCGCCCTTTGCGGTAGCGGATGCCGTAAAATAAACCGTCATTTTCCTCATCCCCTTTAAAAAATGTATTTTTTTAAAATTTTAATCGTTTTGCTGCCAATTTGCCAATGATCCGGTTCCAATCCGCGGTGCGCTTCCCGGACCGTTTCCGCCTTTCAACCGGCGCCGTTTGGGGGGATATAAAACGCGGTCTTCTCCGCACGACGAACCAGTTCACCCATCAGAATGGTTAACTGGGGGATAAAAACGCAATTTCTTCGAACGCGGAGGGTCCGACTAAGGGAGGAATCCGCTTTCACGGAAAGTTTTCTTCGAGCGTCAGCGGGGCCGGAACCGATCTTTACACGGCTCGGCTCTCGGCGACCCGGTTTTTTCAAACGCTTCAAAACCTCGGGCGCGGCGGACAAGATCATTGGGGGAAAAATTTTTCCGTGATATAATGAATATTAGTGTTGAAACTTTTTAGACCATCGGAATCTTTTGACCGTTTTTTCGTCCCCTTCGTTTTGCGGAAGCCTTTCAGAGGGAAAGGGACGAACGGTTGTTTGATCGAAACAAAAAGAGGTGCAACCGGACATGAATGGGCCATTTGCTGCAGAAAGAGGGGCCGATTTTCCTTCATCCGAAAATGTTCTTATAAGCAAGGTTGTTAAGGTGAAAAATATCGATCCCTTAAAATTTTTCCTTGAAAACCGAAGATTTTTCCCCGGCCGGAATTTCTTTTGGAAGGAAAAGGATTCGGATTTTTTTATGGCCGGTTTTGGCGCTGCGAAAATCATCCGTTTTCGGGAAAAAAAGGACCGCTTTTTGGAACTGAAACGTTATTGGGAAGATATATGTGAAAAACTAATCATTAATAATCCCTATGGACCGGTCCGCGGAACGGGACCTTTGTTGTTCGGCGGCTTTTCTTTCCGGCCGTTAAAAGATGGGGCGTTATGGGGGAATTTTCTGGACGGCTTTTTTTATTTGCCCCGTTATTTGTTGACGAAGGCGGACGGGGAAACCTATTTGACGGTTAACGGCGGGGAGGAGGAAGCCGTCCCGGAATGGGTGAATCGGTTTTCGGAGGAAGCGGAAGGATCCGGCTTGGCCGAAATGTTCCCCGATGAAAGCGGTTTTGGCGCCGGCGCTTACCCGGCAAAGGGCACGGAACTTCAGCCGGAGCGGTGGAAGGAACATGTCGGGAAGGCCATATCCCTTTTAAAGGAAGGCTATGGGGAAAAAGTCGTTTTGGCCCGGGAAATGAAGGTTGCCTGCGAAGGCGGGATCGACGCGGGCATGGTGCTGGCGAATCTATTCCGGAGCCAAACCGCCAATTATCTGTTTTTGTTGGAAAACGGCGGGGAAGCTTTCATCGGGGCGTCCCCGGAGAGGCTCGCCAGAAAAGACGGGGAACGGATCTTTTCCGAATGTGTGGCCGGTTCGGCGCCGCGGGGGAAAGACCCGCAGGAAGACGAACGGATCGGCCGGGAATTGTTAAGCGATGAGAAAAATTTGCAGGAGCACCGGTTCGTCGTGGAGATGATCACCGGGGCCATGGCCCGGTATTGCCGGGATCTTCGCGTCCCCGAACAACCGGTGATTTTAAACAATCCGGATATTAAACATTTATATACCCCGGTTGCCGGCATATTGCGGGAGGACGGCGCCTTCTTCGACGTTCTCCGTTCCCTCCATCCGACCCCCGCTTTGGGAGGGACCCCCCGGGATGTGGCGCTGGAATTGATCGGCCGGTTGGAATTGTTTGAACGGGGATTGTACGGCGCGCCGATCGGATGGGTCGATCACCGGATGGACGGAGAGTTTGCCGTGGGGATCCGGTCCGCCCTCATCCGGGGCAATGAGGCCCGCTTGTTTGCCGGCTGCGGGATCGTGAAAGACTCCGAAGCGGAAAAAGAGTTTGCGGAAACGAGGGTAAAATTCCGTCCGATGTTGCGGGCCCTTTGCGGAAAGACTTGGGATGACGGAGGGATGTTCGATGAGCGGGAATGAGGCATTAACCAAATATGCGGGGGCATTTATCGATGAATTGGCCAAATCGGGGGTAAAAAAAATCGTCATCAGCCCGGGGTCCCGGTCGACGCCTTTGGCCTTGCTCGCCATGGAACATCCGGACTTGGACTGTTACGTTCTCGTGGACGAGCGTTCGGCGGCTTTTTTCGCCATGGGCGCCGCGAAAGCGGGGAAGGAACCGGTGGCGATTTTGTGCACGTCGGGGACGGCGGCGGCCAATTATTTTCCCGCCGTCATTGAAGCCTGCCTGTCCCGGGTGCCGCTCGTGGTCATCACGGCGGACCGCCCCCATGAATTGCGGGATGTCGGGGCGCCGCAGACGATCGATCAAGTCCGTTTGTACGGGAATTTCGTCAAATGGTTTCAAGATTTGCCGCTGGCGGAAGTTTCCGGCACGATGCTCAAATTCGTCCGGACCGTTTCCGCCCGGGCCGTTCATACGGCCAAGCAAAATCCCGCCGGCCCGGTCCATATCAATTTTCCCCTGCGGGAACCGCTTCTGCCGGAGGAGGATTTCTTTTCCGGGGAAATGCCGGCGGCCCCGCGGGTCGTCTTTCGCGATCCGGTGATGACCTTGGACGAAAGGGAGTTTGCCGCCTTGTCTTCCCGTTTGCCGGAAAAGGGGCTGTTCATCTGCGGTCCGATGGAAATGGCCGATGACCGGTTTTTCCGATCCCTTCTCCGTCTGGCCGAAGCCTTGCATTATCCGGTCCTCGCCGATCCGTTGTCCCAGCTGAGAAGCCGGGCGCCCGAACATTCCCCGTTGGTCGATAGCTACGATGCCTTTTTGCGGAATCCGGATGTGCGCCGGTCGTTAAAGCCGGAACTGATCATCCGCTTCGGCGCGATGCCCGTTTCCAAAGCGCTTCATTTTTACCTCCAGGAACACGGGGAAGTCCCCCAATGGGTCGTCGACTCCGGGCGGGGTTTTCGCGATCCGGCGTACGGCGGAAGCGAATGGATTTATTGCGACGAATCGGTCTTTTGCGAGGAAATGCTGAAACATCCGGCTCCCTTCCGCACCGCGGGCGAATGGGAAGGGACCTGGAAAAGCATGAACGCCAGGGCAAAAAAAATCATGGCCGAAATCGGCGGCGAAGAAGGGATAGCGGAAGGGAAGATCTTTTACCATTTGCCGGAATTCCTTCCGGATCATGCCGCCCTTTATGTCGGCAACAGCATGCCCATCCGCGACATGGATTCGTTTTTCTTTGCCTGCCAAAAGCCGGTCCGGGTCTACGGCAACCGGGGGGCCAGCGGCATCGACGGCGTCGTATCTTCCGCCATGGGGGCGAGCCTGTTCCATCCGCATACCTATCTGTTGATCGGCGATTTAAGCTTTTATCATGACTTGAACGGCCTGCTGGCGGCAAAGCTGTACGGCTTAAATCTTACGGTTGTCTTGATCAACAATAACGGCGGCGGCATCTTTTCCCTCCTTCCCCAGGCGGAGCGGCCGAAGCATTTCGAAGCGCTGTTCGGGACGCCGACGGATCTCGATTTTAAGCATGCGGCGCGACTATACGGCGCTTATTACGCCTGCCCCGAAACGTGGGAGGAATTTTGCGGGACGATGGCGAAGGTAAGGGACATGGACGGATTGAAGATCGTCGAAGTCCGCACCGGCCGGAAGAGGAACGCGGCGATCCGCAAAGGGCTGTGGGCAAAGGTTTCCCGGGAAATCGCCGGACTTCCGCGGGAGGATGGGCGATGATTTTGACGATCAACGGCATGCCCTATTCCTTTATGCAAACCGGAGAAGGGGAACCGTTGCTGCTTTTGCACGGTTTTACAGGGGACAAAAACGATTGGGCGCCCTTTTTTCCGCTCTGGGGCGAACATTTCCGCGTCATTGCCGTAGATCTTCCCGGACACGGGGAGACGGGAAAGCCGAAGGATGTCAGCCGGTACAGGATGGAATCCGTCGTCAGGGACATCGACGAACTGCTCGGCAAACTGGACGTCCGCCGGGTCCATGTGTTGGGCTATTCGATGGGGGGAAGGACCGCCCTCGCCTACGCGATTCTCCGGCCGGGACGGATCCGTTCGTTGATTTTGGAAGGCGCCTCTCCCGGATTGAAAACGGAAGAAGAAAGGGAGGCAAGAAAAAAATCCGACGAGCTTTTGGCCGAACGGATCCTGAAAAATGGGCTGGCGGATTTCGTCGATTATTGGCGGGAGCTCCCCCTTTTCCGGACCCAGAAGGAATTGCCGGAACCGGTTTATGAAAGGCTGTGGCGGAAGCGGCTGGCCAACGACCCTTACGGGCTGGCTTACAGCCTCCGCGGCATGGGGACGGGGGTGCAGCCTTCCTTTTGGGAGGATTTGCCCAGGCTCGATATCCCGGTTCTGCTCCTCGCCGGGGAAAGGGACGGGAAATTTCTTCGGATTGGCCGGGAGATGGAAAAAGCGATCAAGAAGGCCAAATTGGTCGCCGTCCCCGGGGCGGGCCATGCGGCCCATGTGGAAAATCCGAGTTTTTTTGGTAAAATTGTTATGAAATTCATCAAGGAAAGTGAGGGTGAACCGCTTTGCCGAGAGAATGGGTGAAGGTGAAAGATTATGAGGATATAAAATACGAAACCTACAACGGGATCGCCAAAATAACGATCAACCGTCCGGAAGTGCGCAACGCCTTCCGTCCGAAAACGGTCGCCGAGATGATTGACGCCTTCAGCCATGCGCGGGATGATTCGAGCATCGGCGTGATCATTTTGACCGGGGAAGGCAAGGAGGCCTTCTGCGCCGGCGGGGACCAGAAGGTGCGCGGCCACGGCGGGTACGTCGGGGAAGACCATATTCCCCGCTTGAACGTCCTGGATTTACAGCGGCTCATCCGCGTCATACCGAAACCGGTTATCGCCATGGTCGCCGGCTACGCCATCGGCGGAGGACATGTGCTGCATGTCGTTTGTGATTTGACCATCGCCGCCGACAATGCCATCTTCGGACAATCCGGTCCGAAAGTGGGAAGCTTCGACGGCGGATACGGCGCCGGATATTTGGCGAGAATCATCGGCCACAAACGGGCGAGGGAAATGTGGTATTTGTGCCGGCAATATACCGCCCAGGAAGCTTACGAAATGGGGCTTGTCAACAAGGTCGTCCCCCTGGATCAGCTGGAAGAGGAAACGGTGAAATGGGCGGAAGAAATTTTGGAAAAAAGCCCGACGGCGATCCGCTTCTTGAAGGCCGCTTTCAACGCGGATTCGGACGGCCTCGCCGGCCTTCAGCAATTGGCCGGGGACGCGACCTTGCTGTTCTATACGACCGATGAGGCGAAGGAAGGCAGGGACGCCTTTAAGGAAAAACGGAAACCCGACTTCAGCAAGTTCCCCCGTTTTCCGTGATGTCCGGCTGGAAGCCGGTTTGGCAAGGAAAAGAAAAGCCAATTTTGGAAAAACAGCTGCGTGAATCCGTCACGGCTGTTTTTCCTTTATGGCCGCCGGGGGATGCGCCGGGCGCCGGGTGCCGCCGCGCCGTCGCGTCTTCTCGGCGGAAACTTTGCGAAGGTCAAAAATCAGCACAGGATAGGAAGGATCCGATGATGGATGAACGGTGGAACGAGAAGATCCCCAACTGGATAGCCAAACGGGCCTTTTTGACGCCGGACCGGACCGCCGTCATTTTCCACGATGAAAAGATCACGTTCCGGCAATTGTTCCAGGAAGCGAAAAAAACGGCCGAAAAGCTGTTCCGCCTCGGTTGCGGCAGCGGGAAAAAAGCGGCCGTCCTTCTGAAAAACCGGCCGGAATCCCTTTATTTGCTTGCGGCCCTGCAATTGTGCGGCACCGTTACCGTATTTTTAAATCACCGTTTGACGGCGGGGGAACTTCTGTTTCAATTGAAGGACAGCGGGGCGGATCTGCTGGTCGCCGATGAAACGTTTCGGGAGAAATGCGAAGCGATCCGGACGGAGCTGTCGGCGTTGAACATCGTATATTTGCGGGAGCTGGACGGCCTGGAAGGAAAACCGGACCCGCTCAAAGAAGAATTTGCTTTGGATGATGTTTGTTCCGTCATGTACACTTCGGGAACGACCGGATTTCCGAAAGGGGTTTTGCAAACTTACGGCAACCATTGGTGGAGCGCCGTCGGATCGGTCATCAACCTCGGCCTGGCTCCGGAAGACGCATGGGCCCTGGCCGTTCCGCTTTTCCATATCAGCGGTTTTTCCATTTTCATCCGCAGCCTGATTTACGGGATTCCGGTCGTTTTATACGAAAAATTTGAGCCGGAACGGATCAACCGGGATTTAAGGGAAGGGAAAATTTCCATCATCTCCCTCGTTCCGCAGATGCTTTCCGCTTTGATCGAGGGCCTCGGTGACGGAACGTATCATGAAAGGCTCCGCTGCGTCCTGCTGGGGGGAGGGCCGGCGCCGGTCCGTCTGCTACAGATCTGCAAGGAGAAAGGAATCCCCGTTTACCAAACGTACGGCCTGACGGAAACTTGTTCGCAAATCGTGACTTTGGCCCCGGAAGACAGCCTGGAAAAAATCGGATCGGCGGGCAAACCGTTGTTCCCGAATCAATTGCGGATCGTATCACCCGACGATCCGGAGACGGACCTCGCTCCGAAGCAAATCGGGGAAATCGCCGTCAAAGGCCCCGTTGTCATGAAAGGATATTACCGGAGGGAGGAAAGCAATGCAAAAAGTTTTTTGCCGGGCGGATGGTTTTTGACGGGGGATCTCGGATATGTCGATGAGGAAGGGTTTTTATATGTGGTCGACCGCCGCGCCGACTTGATCATATCCGGAGGGGAAAACATTTACCCGGCAGAAATCGAAAATGTCCTGCTTTCCCATCCGTCCGTTCAGGAGGCTTGCGTCGTCGGGGTCGACGATGAAAAATGGGGCCAGGTCCCCTTCGTGTTTTATGTCCGGAAGAAAGGCTGCGAAGTCGGCCGGGAGGAGCTGGAGCAATATTGCAGGAAGCATCTGGCGTCCTATAAGGTGCCGAAAGGCTGGGAGGAAGTGGACCGGCTTCCGAGAAACGCGGCCAACAAGCTGATGCGAAGGGAATTAAAAAAATTGGCAAAGGAGCTCCGTTAGAAAGCGGGCGCTCCTTTTTTTTGGGTTTGGCAGCCTGAATCCCGTTTCCTTCAGGGGAACCGGCACGATGCCGGGCTTGGGGCCATGAATCCCGCCATTTTTCTTATGGGTACCCCGTCCGCTTCCCGGGACGGGGCCCGTCTTTTCGCATTACCGCTTTTCCCCCGTTTTTTTCGGCCATTCCAAAGGAACCGGATCGAAGCCGCCCTTATGGAAAGGATGGCATTTTAAAATCCGTTTCACCGTCAAATACCCGCCCTTCACCGCTCCGAAACGGCGGACGGCTTCGAGTCCGTACTCGGAACAGGTCGGTTGAAAACGGCAGGTGGGGGGTTTTAAAGGAGATACGAACTTCCGGTAAAATCGGATGAGCCCGATCAGGATTTTTTGGCCCATTGTCATCCCTTGCTTTCCGTTTTCCGTTTATTGACAGGGTTATCCCTCGGCGACGGGAGGAATATTTTACAATTTTTCCACACATCTTCATCTTATTATAACATGGGGCGGAAAAGGGTTTATAATTTTATTAATAAGGGGAATGATAACGGAAGAGAAACGGACGCGCGGAAAATGGAAAAACATTTGAAGGAGGGGTTGACATGTCGAAAGCTTTGGCGGACGGCATGAACAACATCATCGCCAATTTTACCGTATTGTACATGAAGATGCACCATTTCCATTGGTACGTCAAAGGGACGAATTTTTATGTGCTGCACGAGAAATTTGAGCAGTTTTACAACGATTTGGCGGGCTACATCGACGAGATCGCCGAACGGCTGCTGACGTTGAACGAGGCCCCGGTTTCCACGCTGGAGGAATGCTTGCGGCGCGCAACCGTCGAGGAAGCGAAGGGCGACCTGTCCGAACAGCAGATGGTGGAAGAGACGATCAGCGATTTTGCCAAAGTCATCCAACAACTGAAGGAATGCCTGAAAGCGGCTGAACAAGAAGGCGATGATATCACCAACGACCTGCT
Organism: Caldibacillus debilis DSM 16016; assembly: GCF_000383875.1. Classification (NCBI taxonomy): domain Bacteria; kingdom Bacillati; phylum Bacillota; class Bacilli; order Caryophanales; family Bacillaceae; genus Caldibacillus; species Caldibacillus debilis. The sequence goes on from NZ_KB912918.1 coordinate 12,388, forward strand.
TTTGTCCATCGCCGCTCAAATGGACAAGAATATTTGGATGCTGCGGGCGTTTTCCGGAAAAAACGCCGTGCCCCCGCAAAAGGCTGAACCTGTCGCGTGGCTGAAAAAGAGAGGATAATATGGAAAAAAAAACCTATTATGTCGATCTGGCGAGCGGCTCCATCAGCCAAAGCCGCTCGTCAAGCGCATGGAATTACGAAATCGAAGCGACGGATGAGGAGATCATCCAGCTCCGGAAGCTGTTCGACCTAGCCTTCGAAAAGGACGGTTTCAGCTTCATCCGGGCGCATGTGCCGTACGTACCCTATCATTACGACCGGGAAAACGACGCGTATGACAGGCTGCTGTCAAAAATATTCGCCATGCTGCACCATCTGGGCGACGAAGCGGCGAAAAAGCATATTGAAAGCCTGGGGATTTTGGGACAGGAGAGTGCCTGGCCCGGCGAAGAATAGGCGGGCCGGGTCGGAGTTTAAGGGCCGGATTCGGTATCCGGACTTTGCCGTTGACGGCCGGTCCTTCCTTTCCTACAATGGGGGTTGGATTGACAGCAAGGGGAAGGAGCATGGAAGTTGAAATCCTTTTTTGATTTGCGCGGCCAACTCGTCCGGCTGGCCTTCGGGGAAAACCCTTTTCCCCAAGAGCCGAAACATGTCTTTGTCCTTTGCCGTTACCGGGATCGCTGGCTCTTGACCGACCATAAAAAGCGGGGATGGGAATTCCCCGGCGGAAAGATCGAGGCGGGGGAGGACGCCAAGGACGCGGCCGTGCGGGAAGTGTATGAAGAAACCGGCGGGGTGGTGGACCGCCTCGTTCCGATCGGGCAATATCAAGTTTTTGACGAGCGGGAAGCCTTTGTCAAAAAGATTTTTTTTGCCACGATCCGGGAAATCCGGCAAAGGCCCCACTATCATGAAACGAACGGTCCGCTCCTCGTCGACGAGGAAACCTTGGTGAAACCGTTGAACGACCGGTTCAGCTTTCTCATGAGGGATTCGGTCGTGGCCGAATCCATCCGCTATTTGAAGGAAAACCGGCTGCCGGACATTTTGTCTCCGGAGGGGAGCGAAAACGGGAAAGGATGAGGCTGCCGCAGGAAGGGATGCGGCAGCCTTTCCTTTTTGGCGAGACGGCCCGTGTTGCGGATAACGGGACGGTCTGCCGGCCCGTACCTGATCGATGGGTCATTTTCCCGGTTCCACGCCAGCGGCCGGGAAACGAATGAAGTCCAAGAATTTGTGCAAAAGGCAGCGGGCACAAATCTGTTCCCTTACCGGAAGGCTAAGTTTCCTGGACTGGGAGCCGGATTTTATACAAACATTAGGACTTGGCCGGAAAACGGGCCAGGTCAGCCTTATTCCGCCGCGGATAAAAAGGCCGGCAGCGGGTCAGGTCCGGTTTTTAATCAGCTTTTTTTCCAGGAAATCGACGAATTGGTACATGATCGTTGCCAAGAAGGCGATGATGACGAGGGCCAGGAAAACCAAAGTCAAATTGAACACTTGGAATCCGTAGATGATTAAATAGCCCAGCCCCCTCTGGGACGCGAGAAATTCCCCGACGATCACCCCGACCCAGGAAAGGCCGACATTGACTTTTAACGTGGAGATGATCGCCGGGAAAGAGGCGGGCAAAATGATCTCCCGGAAACGGTCCAGCCGGCTCGTGCCGAAGGTTTCCAAAACCCGCAGATAATTCGGGTCGACTTCTTTGAAGGATGTGTAGACGACGATGGTCGTGATGATTACCGAGATGATGGCGCCCATGGCGATGATCGAGGTGAAGTTCGGTCCGAGGGCAACGATCAGGATCGGTCCGAGGGCCACTTTCGGCAAGGCGTTAAGGACGACCAAATAGGGATCCAAGATTTTTGCCAGCCGCTCCCACCACCAGAGGGCCGCGGCCAGCAAACAGCCGGCCAGGGTGCCGAGGAGAAAGCCGGATACCGTTTCCGTCAGGGTCACCCCCGTATGGACAAGGAGCGTACCGTCCCTGATGTTTTCCATCAATAAATGCCATACCTTGGAAGGGGAACTGAAGATTAACGGATCGATCCATTTGTTTCGGCTTGCCGTTTCCCAAAGAAGGAAAAACAAAAGAAAAATGGCCGCCTGAAAAAAGCGGACGATCCTTTTTTCCCGGCGCAAGGCCTTTTTGTATTTTTCATGAAGGAGTTCGCTGTTCACTCGGCTCAAGGTTCTCCAACTCCTTCCAGATCATATCGAACAGCCGTTGGAAATCCGGATGCTGCCTTGCCAAAAAGGGAGGCAGGGCCCTTATTTCCTCCGGTATCGCAAAAATTTTCCGGACCGTACCGGGGCGGTTGGACAACAGAATCACCCGGTCGCTCATGGCGATGGCTTCGCCGATGTCATGGGTCACCAAAAGGGCGGTTTTGCGGTAATGTTTCAGCGTGCGGTAAACCAATTCTTCCATTTTCAATTTGGTTTGGAAATCCAGCGCCGAGAAGGGTTCGTCAAGCAGGAGGATCTTCGGGTCGGTCGCCAGCGTCCGCACCAGGGCGGCCCGCTGCCGCATGCCCCCGGACAGCTGGGCCGGGTATTGTTTCTCCACTCCCCGGAGCCCGATTTCGTGCAGCAGGGAGAGGGTTTTCCGCCTTGTTTCCTCGTTCAATTGACGGGTCAGTTTCAGGCCGATCAAGATATTTTCTTCCACGGTCTTCCAGGGGAACAAATAGTCCTGTTGCAGCATGTAACCGATTTTCCGGCTTTTCGGGTGAACTTTTTCATTTTCCAACGTGACTTTCCCGACAGTCGGCTCCATCAGGCCCGCCATAATGGAAAGCAGGGTCGTTTTCCCGCATCCGCTCGGCCCCACGAGGGAAACGAACTCCTGCTCGCGGACGGAAAAAGAGATATCCAGGAGTGCCGCTGTTTTCGCATCCTTTGAAAAATAAATATGGGAAACATCCCGGACGGTTAAAAGGCTCATAGGCAAGTCTCCCTCATTCTTTCATGGCCTTTTCCGCAAAGGAAGGATCGACCAGTTCCCCGATGTCAATGCGTTTCGGCAATTCGCCGGCTTCTTCCATGATATCTTGGAGGTTCTTCCATTCCTCTTCGTCGAGCAAGGGATTTTCCGCGTAGGTTTTTTGCGACCGGTAGCGGTCGACGACCATCTCAATGACGGAAAGCTCCGTGTCTTCGAAATACGGCTGGATCGCCTTCGCCACTTCCTCCGCGGAAGATTCATAAACCCATTTTTGCCCTTCATAAAGGGCGGCGGTAAATTTTTCGATGATATCCTTGTTGTTTTTCATATAACTGCTTTTTGCCATAAAGCAGGTATAGGGCACTTTTCCGCTTTCCGCGCCGAAGGATGCCACGATATGGCCGATTCCTTCCAATTCGAACAGGCTTGCCTGGGGTTCGAACAATTGCACGAAATCGCCCGTTCCCGAGGCGAAGGCGTTCGGGATATTGGCGAAGTCCACGTTTTGCAGGAGGTTGAGATCTTTATGCGGGTCGATGCCGTTCTTTTTCAGCACGAATTCCCCCACCATCTGCGGCATTCCTCCTTTCCGCTGGCCGAGAAAGGTTTTTCCCTTCAGCTGTTCCCAGGAAAACCGGTCCATTTTTTCCCGGGAGACGAGAAAGGTTCCGTCGGTTTGGGTCAATTGGGCGAAATTGATCACCGGATCTTCGGAACCTTGGGCATACACGTAGATGCTCGTTTCCGCCCCGACGAGGGCGATATCCGCGCCGCCCGTTATGAGGGCGGTCATCGTTTTGTCTCCGCCCCATACCGTCTTCAATTCAACGTCGATGCCGTGTTTTTGGAAGAAACCCTTCTCGATCGACGCATAAAGGGGGGCATAGAAAATGGATCGGGTCACTTCCGCCAGGCGCACTTTCTGCCGCCCTTCTTTTTTCGTCCCTTCGCATCCGGAAGCGGCTGCGAGCAGGAAAAGGCAGAGGAACGGCAATAATTTTTTTCTCCAGCTCTTTTTCATGGAGCATCCTCCCCAAACCATCTGGTATGAAAATTTACGTTTTATTCTATGTGCCATGGGGAAAAAAGGTGAAAACGCCCATATCCGGAAACAGGAAAATTACCGCGCTCGGGGCGGAGGGTCGGACCGGCAATGATGCAGCCATAGGAATGGGGAAAACCGTTGCCCTTTCCCGGCCGCTCCAGCCTGTCCGGAAATCTTTTCGCCCTTATTGAGAAACTGCAACGTCCAGACTAAGAATACCGCCAATATCAAAACGGCTTTGCCCCCTTATTGAGAAACTGCAACCCTGTCGGCAGGAAGTCGGACAAACCGCCTTTGATGTTGGACATCGGGAGCGATGATGGACATTTTTCGGGTGATGATGGACGTTTTTTCCGCGATGTTGGTTATTTTTCCTTTCATGTCGGACAAATTTTTTTCCATATTGAACATAAATTTTAAAATGTTGAACCAATCGTTGAAAATGTTGGACAGTCTTATGCGGTGTTGGACGTTTTTTTGCCGATGTCGAACCATCCGGCGGGAATGTTGGACATTCCGTCGTTAAGGCCGTAACCGATGTTGAACGTTCGACTCAAGATATTGGACAAACGGGCCGTTTATCGGACGTTTTATAAAAAATGTTGAACATTTATCCCCTGATGTCGGACCATCCGGCCGCAAAGAAAAATGAAATGTTGGACATTCCGGCCCGGAAAAAGGGAATGAGGGATATGCCTGATCCGGCGAAAGACCATGTTGGACAATCATTCCCCTTAGTCGGCCGAACCGATTCTGTCCTGGAATGCACGGATTGGCATCGGGGCAGGCTTTCGATGCGCCGCATGAGCGGGATCCGTTTCTGGGCAGGGAAAATCCCCCATTGTTCAGGGGGAACACGGGAAAAGCACATTTCGAGGAAGATTTCCCATTTGTTCAGGCGGAATCCAAGATTTCCGCATGAAAAGCCATTTTTGCCGGGGACAGTTCCGCGGGCGGTCGGCGGAAAAAACTCGCGGCTTCAGCTTCCCTTCAAAAGGTAAAGGCATCTTCCCTTTTAACGGGCTGTTTCGCCGAAAGGTTAAACATTATATAATGGATGTAAAGCATGCCGGGAATCCGGCATCCCCGCTTCCGGGTTCCGAAAAAAGGACAAGGGAAGGGCAAAGACGGAAAGAGAAGTCCCCTTCAACGAGGAGCGGGAAGGGCGGGGTGCCGGGGACGGATCACGAGCTGGCACGGAAGGGAGGTTCGGGAATGCAGCTGGAATTGAACACGGTCATCGAAACGGAAGGAAAGGAAAAAAGATTGGAAGGGAACAACTTCGTCCTTGAAAAAGAAGGGTATCACCTATATCCGTTAAATACGCAAGTTTACGTTTACGGTTCGAAAGGGGACGAGCCCATCGGACTGGGCACCATCACCAGATTGGTATTTGAAGGGGGAAAGACGGTGATCACTTATCAGCTCGTGAAACTGAAAAACACCAACTGACCGCGGCCGCCCGATGCCGGGGTTTTTTTATAGGCAACTTTAATCTGAAAAATCAAAAAACATTCAAAAACAATCATAAAAATGATTATTTATGATAGATTTTGATTGAAAATGATTGATTTTTGGAATCGTTTTCGGTATGATGAAAATGAAGTCGGATAGGAGGGTTGATTTTGTTAACTCCGGAACGGCATCAAATCATCCTTTCGCTGTTAAAGGAAAAACAAACGGTAAAAATCCAGGAACTGGTGGAATTGACCAAAGCGTCGGAATCCACCATCCGCAGGGATTTGATTCAACTGGAAAAAGGGAAGTTTTTGAAGCGGATCCACGGCGGCGCCGCCCGCCTGCAAGGAAAATTGCAGGAACCGAGCATGACCGAAAAATCTTCCAAAAACCTTCAGGAAAAACGGCTGATCGCCAAATACGCGGCAAGCCTCGTGGAAAAGGGAGATTGCATCTATTTGGATGCGGGCTCCACGGTCATGCAGATGATTCCCTATCTTCCGGAGGATATCGTCGTTGTCACAAACGGGCTGACGCACATCGGTCCGCTATTTGAAAAAAGGATCGAAACCTATGTCATCGGCGGTTACGCCAAGCATAAAACCAACGCCGTCATCGGCAGGGGCGCCTTGGCCAGCTTGGGCATGTACCGGTTTGACAAATCCTTCATGGGGGTGAACGGCATCCATCCGGAATACGGGTTTACCACCCCCGACCCGGAGGAAGCCCTCATTAAACAGACGGCGATTTCTCTATCGCGGGAGGCCTACGTCCTCGCCGACCATACGAAATTTTCGGAGATCGCCTTCGCGAAGATCGCCGACATTCATGAGGCGGCGATCATCACGGACGGCCTGGACAAAGAGGTTGCCGGGCAATATGAAAATAAAACAAGGATCGAGGTTGTGACCCCATGATTTACACCTTGACATTGAACCCTTCCGTTGACTACGTCATCCAGCTGGAAGAACTGAAGCTCGGGGAATTGAACCGGGTGTTGCGGGAAGCCAAATTCCCCGGCGGAAAAGGGATCAATGTTTCCCGGGTTTTGCAGCGGATGGGCGTATCGAGCAAGGCCCTCGGCTTCATCGGAGGATTCACCGGAAAATATATTGAAGAACGCTTGAAACAGGAAAAGATCAGCTGCGATTTCGTGCACGTCAAAGGGGATACGCGGATCAACGTGAAACTGCAAGCGGGAACGGAAACGGAGATCAACGCCAGCGGTCCGCCCATTTCCAAAGCCGATTTTGAAGCTTTAAAAGAAAAAATCGGCGCTCTCACCGGCCGGGATGTGCTCGTCTTGGCGGGAAGCGTCCCCGCCGTCCTGCCGGAGACGGCCTATGAGGAACTGGTGAAGATCTGCGTGCAAAACGGAACGAAATTCGTCGCCGACATGGAAGGGAGGCTGCTGGAAAAAGTCCTGCCCTACCGTCCTTTCCTGATAAAGCCGAACCATCATGAACTGGGAGAACTTTTCCATACGGAAATCGCCGATTTTGCCCAGGCGGTCGCCTGCGGCAAAAGATTGGTCCAAAGGGGAGCGGAAAATGTCATCGTTTCCATGGCGGATCAGGGGGCTGTCTTTGTCAGCCGGCAATCCGCCTTTATTGCCGAAGTGCCAAAGGGGGAGGTGAAAAGTTCGGTGGGGGCGGGCGACTCCATGGTTGCCGGCTTCCTCGCCAAATATGGAGAGACCGGAGACGTAAAAGAGGCCTTCCGTTACAGTGTCGCGTCGGGATGCGCCACGGCGTTTTCGCTGGATTTGTGCACGAAGGAGAAGGTGGAAGAAATATTGCCTCATATTATCATTAAAAATTTCGGAGGAGATAGCGGATGAAAATCACGGAGCTTTTAACGGAAGCGACGGTCACCATGACCGTTTCCGGCTCCGGCAAAACGGAGGCCATCGGGGAGCTGGCAAAGCTCCTCGACGGGGCCGGAAAATTGGCTGACGTCCAAAGGTTTATGGAAGCGGTTTTACGAAGGGAAGACCAAGGAACGACCGGCATCGGCGACGGAATCGCCATTCCCCACGCGAAATCCAGCGCGGTGAAGGAGGCGGCCATCGCCTTCGGAAAATCGGAAAAAGGGGTGGATTTTGCTTCCCTGGACGGGAAGCCTGTCCATCTCATCTTCATGATTGCGGCTCCCGAGGGGGCGGACAACCAACATTTGGACGCCCTTTCCCGCCTGTCGGAACTGCTGATGAAAAAGGAAGTCCGGGAGGGATTGATGAAGGCCTCCTCCCCCGATGAAGTATTGGAAGTGATCGGACGTTATGAAGAGGAGAGGAATGAAGGGAAGAAGGATCCCGGAAAGAATCGGGAATTCATCGTGGCCGTCACCGCCTGCCCGACGGGGATCGCCCATACTTACATGGCCGCCGACGCCCTGAAAACGAAGGCGGAGGAAATGGGTGTGGACATCAAGGTGGAAACCAACGGATCCGCGGGCGCCCAAAACGTATTGACCAGGGAAGAAATCGAAAAGGCGAAAGCGGTCATTGTCGCCGCCGACACGATGGTGGACATGGAGCGGTTCAAAGGAAAACATGTGATACGGACGGCCGTCGCAGAAGGAATCCGCAGGCCGGAGGAGCTGATCCAGCGGGCGCTTCTGCAGGATGCTCCCGTTTACGAAGGGGAAAAGCTGAAAGCCGACGAGACGGGGGCCGAACAAGGCAAAACGGGCATCTACAAGCATTTGATGAACGGGGTTTCCAACATGCTCCCCTTCGTCGTCGGGGGAGGGATCCTGATCGCCATCTCGTTCCTGTTCGGCTATAAGGCGGCCGATCCGAACGATCCGTCCTATCATCCCCTCGCCGAGGCGCTGATGACGATCGGAGGAGGAAACGCGTTCGGATTAATGGTTCCGGTTTTGGCCGGATTTATCGCCATGAGCATTGCCGACCGGCCTGGATTCGCGCCTGGCATGGTCGGCGGGATGATGGCTACAAGCGGAGGCGCGGGTTTCCTCGGCGGGATCATTGCCGGGTTTTTGGGCGGCTACATCACTGCCGGTCTGAAAAAGGGACTGGCCGGCATGCCGAAATCCCTGGACGGAATCAAGACGATCCTCCTTTATCCCTTGCTCGGAATCGCGGCCACCGGATTTTTGATGCTCTATGTCATCAACAAGCCGGTCGGCGCCTTAAACAGCGCGATCACCGACTGGCTTTCCGGCCTCGGCACGGGGAATGCGGTCCTTTTGGGCATCGTCCTTGGGTTAATGATGGCTTTCGATATGGGCGGCCCGGTCAACAAAGCGGCCTACGTGTTCGGCACCGGGCTGATCGCCAACGGGGTTTATGAACCGATGGCCGCCGTGATGGCCGCCGGAATGGTTCCTCCCCTCGGCATCGCCCTCGCCACCTATTTGTTCAAAAATAAATTTACGAAAGCGGAGCGGGATGCGGGCAACGCAAATATCATCATGGGGCTGTCCTTCATTACGGAAGGGGCGATTCCCTTTGCCGCCGCCGATCCGCTCCGCGTCATACCCTCGATCATGGCGGGTTCGGCCGTCGCCGGCGCCCTTTCGATGCTGTTTCATATCGGTCTGCGCGCTCCCCACGGCGGCGTGTTTGTCGTCTGGCTCGTTGAAGGGAGCAAAATCCTGTACCTGGCGGCCATATTGGCGGGTTCCATTGTCACCGCCCTGTTGCTTGGTTTGTTGAAAAAACCGGTCGAACCGGCCGGAAAACAATAATTTTCAAAAGCGATCGCGGCCGGTTTTTGGCGGACTGGACGGAGAGAACGCCGCCTCCTTTCGCGGCATGCCTCCGGGGTTCCGCCGCTTTTCGGGAAGGGTTGCCGGGGTGCCTTCCCGGTTTTAACCGTCCCGTCGATGGCCATCCAAGACATTTTCGGAAAATATGGAAGGGGTTCAACTGCGGCGGAGCGTTCCGCCGCTTTCTTTTTCAAAATTTCCCCCGCCTCCATTCTCCCCGTGATATAATGGAAGAAGTTTACGATGGAGGATGTTTCGAATGGAAAAATCCCGATTTTTGCTCGTCGACGGAATGGCGCTGCTGTTCCGTTCTTATTACGCGACAAGCGTAACCGGACAATTCATGGTGAACGGGAAAGGCATTCCGACAAACGGCGTCCAAGGGATGCTGAAACATTTTTTTCTTGCCTTGCAAACCTTCCGGCCGACCCATACGGCAGTTTGCTGGGACATGGGGAGCCGGACGTTCCGCAGCGAGCTTTACCCGGCATATAAATCCAACCGTCCGGAGCCGCCGGAACAGCTGATTCCCCAATTCGACCTGGCAAAAACCGTCATGGATGCTTTGAATGTGCCGAATATCGGCATCGAAGGATACGAGGCCGACGATGTGATCGGGACTTTGGCGAAAAGGCATTGCCGCGATTCGGAAATCCTGATCTTGACCGGCGACCGGGACATCCTGCAGCTGATCGGCGGGAATATTTCCGTCGCCTTGCTGAAAAAAGGCTTCGGAAATTACCAGGTTTATTCGGAGGAGACGTTCATCCGCGAAATGGGGATTCCGCCCGCCGCCCTGGCCGACGTCAAGGCGCTGATGAGCGATCCGGCCGATCATTATCCCGGGGTGAAAGGGATCGGAGAGAAAACCGCCTTGAAGCTCGTCCAACAGTTTTCCTCCGTCCAAGGATTGCTGGAGAATCTTGACAAGGTGGCAAAGGGGGTCCGGGCAAAGATTGAAAGAGACCGGGAAATGCTGCTTTTGTGCCGGAAACTGGCGGAAATCCGGTGCGACGCCCCGGTACATTGCCCGCTGTCTGAAGCGAAAATCCGGATCGATTGGCAAAAGGCTTCGGCCGTATTTCTCGAGCACGGCTTCACCGGTTTCGGCCGCTTTCTCCGGTACGGCGAAGCGAGCTCCGCGTGAGGCGGAAACGGTACCTAGGAAAAACATGCAAATCTTTCTGCCCGGCGGCAGACGTTCACCGCGCGGGCCCCTTTCCTGGGGAGGGCAGCCTTTCCCGATCTTACGGCCTGGACTTTTTCTCTTCGTCCGGAAAAGATGAAACGGCTCCCGGTCCCTTTTTTCGGTCTTGATCATCCGCCGAGGAAAGGGAGGACGTCCGGCCTTCCGGAACTTTCCGGCCGACGTCCCCTGATCATCGCTTTTAAAATGCCGGATCCTGACAAGGCAATCGGCCTATCGGCGGAAAAGAGACCGGACGGCCGACATATTGCACCGGATCCTGACAAGGTAATCGTCCTTTCGGACCGTCTTCGCCCCCGATCAGTCCGCGAAAGGGAAAACCGGCGGTCCCCGGAAATCCTTCCTACATAATCTTTCGGATGCGGAAATTGTCCCGCAGCAGGAGCCAATTTTGCGGGAACGGATAACCGAGCACCCAGTAGCTGATTCCCCGCAAACGGTAATTTTTGACGGTATCGAATTTCGCCTGGGCGCTTCGCGCGTCCTCGAACCAGACTTCATGGAGCCTTCCGCTTTCATCCCGGTAGCGGAAAAACGGGGTTTGGGAAACCGGATCGAACTGGATTTCCGCGCCGTAGCGGACCGCCCGGCGGACGGCTTCCTGCATGTCGAAGGTTTCCGCCTCCATCCCTTCTTCGTGGGGGAGGAGCCAATCCCGGGCATACAGCTGGAACCCCATGAGGATTTTATCCCGGGGGATCGCCGTCACCGCATAATCCAGGACGCGGCGGATTTGGTTGAGGGGAGAGATGGCTTGCGGAGGGCCGAGCCGGTAGCCCCATTCATACGTCATCAAGATGACAAAATCAAGGATCCTGCCGTGGGCGGAATAATCATGGGCTTCATAAAGGAGCCCTTTTTGGTCCGGGCTGATTTTCGGGGCGAGGGAACTGGATACGAAGTAGCCGTAAGGATGCAACGTTCGCACGGCCCTTTCCAAAAATTGATTGTAATTCTGGCGGTCCGCCGGCTCCACATTTTCAAAATCGATATTTAACCCCCGGTAGCCTTTTTGCCTTATCGTGCGGACGGTTTCCTCCAGCAGCCGATCCTGGAGCCGGGGATCGGACAAAATCGTGTGGACGAGCCTCGTCCCGGGATCTTCGGCGGTAAAATTGGTGATGCACATCATGGGCGCGACCGAGCCGGAAAGCATGGCCTGTATGGCGGGGCCGTCGTTGATCTCCCGCAAAGTCCCGTCTTCCCTGATGCGATAGGCGAACGGAGAGGCGTAAGTCAAGGCGCCGGCGAACGGACGGACGTCCTCCGCCCCTTCCTCCCCGGTGCGGATGATGAAGGCGTTCACTTCGATGACCGGTTTCGGAAAGGGAATGACGATTAGCGTTCCCGGAAAAATCCGGTCCGGGTCCTGGATTTGATTGATTTCCGTCAGTTCCGCCACGGTTGTGCCGAACCGTTGGGCGATTTGCCCCAAGGTATCCCCGGCTTGCACCCGGTAAGTTTTCGCGGGGATATTTAACACCATGCCGGGAAAAATGAGGGCGGGATTGGCGATCCGGTTGTTTTGAATGAGCGCGGCCGGCTCCAGGCCGTATCTTGCGGCAATATTCCACAAGTTTTCCCCGGGCTGCACCACATGCCGGCGGCCGGGAACGGGGATGACCAGCGATTGGCCCACGGCCAGCCGGTCCGGGTCGGGCAATTCATTGGCGGAAACGAGCCGGGAAACGGGAAGCCCGTAAAGATCGGCGATCCTTTGCAGCGTTTCCCCCCTTTGGACGGTGTGAATAAGCATGTCGATCTCCCTCCATCGCTTTCTCACCCATTTTATGCCGCTGGCCTTCAAATAGGCACAGGAATAAGGAAAAACCGTTTTCGGACATGATAAGAACATCGCCCTTTCCCGTCCGGCCCGCTGAAACGGGACGGACGGGAAAACGGTGAAAAAACGGGATTTGAAAAAAGAAAGAATCCATATTATTTTTATTTCCAGCAGTTCTTTTCAATACTCCTTTCCGGGATTCGGGTGAAACACGATGGACAAACATAAACGGTTAATCTTGTATTCGGAAGCGGATAAATGGATGGAGGACTATTGCCGGGGCTGTTTCCTGCACAAATATTTCTCCAAGGAAAAGGGAAGAAGATACGCCCACAATTTTTGCATCAACAAGTGCACCGTGGGCGAACGTTTGCGAAAAATCGGACAGGAACTTGAAAATTCAAGCGGGAAGTAATATCCGGGCTGATCAATTATTGAACAACCGGCCGGGATGCCGGCCGTGAAACGCGCCTGGGCAACAGAAACGGGAAAGGACTGCCCGTTCCATCGGACAACCGGGGGCTTTTCCCCCGCCCCGCTTTCACCCGGGGTGAAGCCCGTTCGGCGCATTGATTTTCCGTCGGGCAGATGACATTTCCCCGCTATTTCACGGGCGGTTCCTAAATGTTTTTTCCAACCCCATTGACAACGGGTCGATTCTTGTTGTAAAAAATTTTTATAAGAAAATAAATTTGTTCTCTTTACTCTTATTTTTTTGAATTTTTCTTTTATAAATTGTTTTAGGACAAATGTTTTCTTGAAAAAATTTGAAAGAATGTATTGCAATAGTAATCTATTTGTAATATTATTGAATTCAAACATAAAATAAAGTATTCAAACATGTCTAAAATCGTTTATCCGATTAATAAATTAACAGATTAAAAGATAGAATATTGTAAATATTTGTAGTATTTTGAAGAGGAGGCATCATTTTGACAAAGCAGCCGCTACTGGAGATCAAAGACCTGACCACGTCTTTTAAAATCGGCGACGAATACTATGCGGCGGTGGATCATGTTTCATTGACCGTGAATGAAAACGAAGTGGTTGCCATCGTGGGAGAGTCCGGATGCGGAAAAAGCGCATTGGCTCTTTCCGTCATGAGGCTGCATCAAGAAGTGCGGACAAAGGTGGAAGGGGAAATCCTGTTTAAAGGCAGGAACCTGCTCCCCCTGTCCCTTTCCGATATGAACAAAGTCCGCGGAAGCGAGATCGGCATGATCTTTCAAGACCCTTTGACGGCGCTGAACCCGCTGATGACGGCGGGGAAGCAGATCGAAGAAAATATGCGGAATCACATGAAACTTTCCAATAAGGAGTATAAAGAACGCGCCATCGAACTGCTGAAAAAGGTCGGCATTCGCAATCCGGAACGGGTATATGCCATGTACCCCCATGAATTGTCGGGAGGCATGAGGCAACGGGTCGTCATCGCCATCGCGATCGCCTGCAATCCCTCGCTTTTGATCGCCGACGAACCGACGACGGCTTTGGACGTGACGATCCAGGCGCAAATCATGGATCTTTTGCGGGATCTGCAGGGGCAGATGAAGACGGGGATCATCCTGATCACCCATGATTTGGGCGTCGTCGCGGAAATGGCGGACCGGGTCGCCGTCATGTACGCCGGCGAAATCGTGGAGATCGCCGATGTCCGCACGATTTTCAACAATCCGTTGCATCCCTATACCCGCTCCTTGCTAAACTCGATTCCTTCGACGACGGAAGTGAAGGATCGTCTCCACGTCATACAAGGGATCGTTCCTTCGCTGAGCAAATTGCCGCGAGCCGGCTGCCGTTTCCGGCACCGGATCCCGTGGATCGATGAATCGGTACACGAGGAAAACCCCGTGCTGCGCGAAGTGGAAAAAGGGCATTGGGTCCGATGCACCTGCTATCAGCATTTTCACTTTCCAGATACAGTATCGGAGGCACTGAAACATGACATTACTTAAGGTGAATCATCTGAAAGTGTACTATCCCGTCCGCGGAGGCTTTTTCCGCCGGGTGGTGGATTACGTAAAAGCGGTGGATGACATCAGCTTCGAGATTCGGGAAGGGGAAACCTACGGACTGGTCGGGGAGTCGGGCTGCGGAAAAACGACGACGGGAAGGACGATCATCGGCTTGCTGAAAGCCACATCGGGGGAGATCTTATTCAATGATGTGGATTTGACGAAATTGAAGAGGAGAGAATTTTTCCAATACAGAAGAGATATCCAGATGATCTTCCAGGATCCCTATTCTTCCTTGAACCCGAAAAAACGGATCTTGGATATCGTCGCGGAACCTTTCCGGAACTATGAAAAGTTTTCCCCGCAGGAGGAGAAACGTCGGGTTCAGGAATTGCTGGAAAGGGTGGGGATCAGCCCGGACTCCATCTATAAATACCCCCATGAATTTTCCGGCGGCCAAAGACAGCGGATCGGCATCGCCCGGGCACTGGCCCTGAAGCCGAAGCTGATCATCGCCGACGAACCGGTTTCGGCCCTGGACGTTTCGGTGCAGGCCCAAGTATTGAACTTTATGAAGGACATCCAGGAAGAATTTAAATTGTCCTATCTTTTTATCAGCCACGATTTGGGCATCATCCGCCACATGTGCGACCGGATCGGCATCATGTACCGCGGCCGCCTGGTGGAAGAAGGAACGGGGGAAGACATATATACGAATCCCCAGCATATATATACAAAAAGGCTCATTGCGGCCATACCCGACATCAAACCGGAAGAACGGGATAAGCATAAAGCCCTTCGGAAGGAAATTAACCAAGAATTTTCGGAGCATTTTGATAGATATTTGGATGCTGAGGGACGGATCTTCGATTTGAGGCCAGTTACGGAAACCCATAAAGTCGCGCTACCGTTGGAGTCGTAGGAGAGGAGTTGTCTGCAGATGCTGAAGTTTATTTTGCGGCGAATTTTAGTCATGATCCCTCAGTTGATTCTTCTCAGCATTTTGGTTTTTTTGCTGGCGAAAATGATGCCCGGTGACGCGTTGACGGGGAGGATCGCCGGCAATGCGAACATCGATCCGGAGACGGTCGCAAAATTGCGGGAAGAGCTCGGATTGAATGATCCCTGGCACGTCCAGTATTGGAATTGGATACAAAATTTGTCCCAGGGAGACTGGGGAATTTCGTACATCCACCAGGTCGAAGTGACGAAATTGTTGGGTAACCGGCTGTTAAACACGGTGAACTTGGGAATTTTTATCCTTGTGCTCACCTATATCATCGCCATTCCTTTGGGCATTGTCGCCGGACGCTGGACCAATTCGTGGGCGGACAAGGTGATCGTCGCCTATAACTATTTGAGCTACGCGACGCCATTATTCATTTTTGCCCTGTTCATGCTGTTCATTTTTGGCTATGTCTTGGGATGGTTTCCGACGGGAGGCAGCGTGGACGTCCGCCTGGAAAAGGGAACGCTGGATTACTATATTAACAAATTTTATCATTTGATCCTTCCGGCTTTCTCGGCGGCACTGCTTTCGACGACGACGACCATTCAATATTTGCGCAGCGAAATCATCGACACGAAGGTAAGGGATTTTGTGAAAACGGCAAGGGCGAAGGGAACGCCCGAAAGGAAGGTCTACACGAGGCATATTTTGCGGAATTCCTTTTTGCCCATCGCAGCTTTTTTGGGTTACGAAATTACCGGAGTCATCAGCGGATCGATTTTCATTGAATCGATTTTCAGCTACCCCGGAATAGGCCAATTGTTCGTCCAATCCATCGCGCAACGGGATTATCCGGTCGTCACGGCTCTCGTCATGCTCACCGGCTTTGCTACACTGATCGGGACATTGCTTTCGGACATCATCTTGAGCGCCGTCGACCCGAGGATCCGAATCGACTAGAAGAAAAGGCCTGTTGAAAGGGGGATAAACGATGAAGCCGGATATCGCCAATCCGGAAATGCCATTTGCTCAGGAAGAAAAATCGCCATCCAGCATGCGAATCATCTGGAGAGAGCTCCTTAAAGATAGAGTTGCCCTGTTTTCACTCGTCTTATTGACGATCCTTCTCATCATCGTTTACGGAGGTTCCTTGCTGATCGATGAAAAAGAAGTGACGAGAATCGATTTGTTTAACATGTATTCGCCGCCTTCGCCCGATAATTGGCTCGGCACCGATTACGGCGGCAGGGATATTTTCGGACAGCTGATCATCGGCGCGAGGAACTCCTTCACGATCGGTTTGTTGATCACCCTCCTTACGGGGCTGATCGGACTGACGATAGGATTGATCGCCGGCTATTTCGGCGGAGCGGTCGACAACGTGATCATGCGGATCATCGATTTTATTCTCATCCTTCCCACGTTGATGCTCATTATCGTATTCGTCACCTTGGTGCCGAAATTTACGATCACCAATTTCATCCTGATCATGAGCGCCTTTTTATGGACGGGGAAGGCGAGGCTGATCCGTTCGAAAACGCTGGCGGAAAAGGAAATGGAATACGTGAGTGCCTCCCGGACATTGGGCACTCCCCATTGGAAAATCATTCTCTTTCAAATTCTGCCGAATTTAAGTTCCATCATCATCGTCAACCTGACCTTGAATCTCGCCGGAAACATCGGCATTGAAACCGGCTTGAGCTATCTCGGATTCGGACTTCCGGAAGACAAACCGAGCTTGGGGACATTGATCGGTTACGCGCGAAATCCGGAAGTCATGCAAGGAAAATGGTGGGTTTGGTTGCCCGCATCATTGCTGATCCTGGTAATGATGCTGTGCATAAATTTCATCGGCCAGGCGCTGCGCCGTGCGGCCGATGCAAGGCAAAGATTAGGATAAAAAAGAAGGGGGATATTGGATGAAAAAACTTAAGCTGTTGAGCCTTTTCATCGCCTTTGCGCTGCTGCTTTCCGCTTGCAGCTCCTCATCCGGCGGCAGCAAGAAAAAGACAGCGGAAAAGGTCGACACCAGCCTGTTCCCGCAGACCGTCAAAAACGACAAGGAGATCATCGAAGACGGTACGTTGAATTACGGGCTGGTCACCGACACGCCCTTTGAAGGGACGTTGGACTACGCCTTCTATCAAGGGGCATACGACGCTGAAATCCTGCAATTTTTCAGCGAGCCGCTTTTCAGCTACAACGCCGACCATGAAATGACCAACGACGGTCCGGCGACTTTCGAGTTGTCCGATGACTGGAAAACGATCACCATCAAGATTTCCGACAAATTGAAATGGCATGACGGACAACCGGTAACCGCGGAAGATTACGAATATTCCTTCCTCGTCATCGGCCATCCGGATTACAAAGGTGTCCGCTATGACGCCCTCATGGAAAACATCGTCGGAATGGCGGAATATCATGCGGGCAAAGCGGATAAGATTTCCGGGATCGAGGTTCTCGATGAGCATACGGTGCGGATCCAATTTAAGAAAGCCAACCCGTCCCTCTTGACCGGATTGTGGCCTTACGCCATGCCGAAACATTATCTCGGGGACGTTCCGGTAAAGGATCTTGCCAAATCTGATAAGATCCGCACGAAACCGATCGGCTTCGGACCGTTCAAAGTGAAAAACATCGTTCCCGGCGAATCGGTGGAATTTGAACGGTTCGACGATTACTGGAAAGGCAAACCGAAGCTGAAAACCGTTATCGTAAAAGTGGTTGACCCGTCGGTCGTTCTTGAATCGCTGAAGAAGGGCGAAATCGACATCGCCTATGGATTCCCGACCACCATGTATCCGGACGCCAAAAAACTGAAGAACGTCCAATACCTGGGAAGAATCGAAGATGCGTACACCTACATCGGTTTTAAACTCGGGCATTGGGATGCCAAGAAAAATGAAGCGGTGATGGACAATCCGAAATTCCAAGATGTCCGTCTGCGCCAAGCCATGGCCTACGCCATCGACAACAAGACGGTTGCCGAAAGATTCTATCACGGCTTGCGCGAACCGGCCACGACTTTGATCCCGAAATTCTTCAAGACCTGGCACAACGACAAGGTGAAAGGGTACAACTACGATCCGGAAAAGGCGAAACAATTGCTGGATGAAGCGGGTTACAAAGACGTCGACGGTGACGGCTTCCGTGAAGATCCGAACGGCAAAAAATTCGTCATCAATTTCGCGTCGATGAGCGGCAGCGACGTCGCCGAACCGTTGGCCAAATTCTACATTCAAAACTGGAAAGATGTCGGTTTGAATGTGCAGCTGACGAACGGCCGTCTGATCGAATTCAACTCCTTCTATGACATGATTGAAAAAGACGACCCGAACGTCGATATTTACCAAGCGGCCTGGGGCACCGGTACGGACGTCGACCCGTGGGGCCTGTATTCGAAGAAAGCTCCGTTCAACTACAGCCGTTTTGTTGACGAAGAAAACGAACGGCTGCTGGAAGAAGGACATTCCGAAAAGGCCCTTGACAAAGAATACCGCAAGAAAATCTATGACCAATGGCAAGAATATATGGCGGAAAAAGTACCGGTCATTCCCACCCTTTACCGCTATGAACTCTGGCCGGTCAACAACCGGGTGAAGAATTTCACCATCGAATGGGGCAAGAACAGCTTCATGTGGTCTGATGTCGGCGTAACTTCCGACAAACCGGAAGTTGCCAAATAAAAAAGAAGGCGGCGAAAGCCGCCTTTTTCTTTTTAGGCCCTTTACGGTTTGTTGGGTTCTCATTCAATTACAGATGGGCCGCTCTGTCCCGGCACGAAAGCGAATGACGGGATGGGTATGGATTCAGGAACTTCGAGCGGGCAAGGGCCAGGATATTGCTTTCATACAAGTATAAAAGAATCGGGGACCATGTGGGGTAAGGACGTAGGCCCCCACCCCAACAATTGACAAAGGACCTTTTTCACTAGGCTGCGGTGCATTGCTTTTGCGGGTGGTTCGGCAGATTCCTGCTGTTATCGAAAAGTCTTTCCTCACCAAACCGAAATGCATGCCCACATTTCTTTGAAAAGTACACCATTTTTTGCGCAATGTTTCCGTTGCAATGCCTGTTTTTGATGCTTTCTTAAACAAAGGGGAGCCCGTTAATCCCTCTGAAATCTGCTTTTCCTCATCCGACAAGCCATCCCTTTCATCCCCGGTTTTCTTTCCTTCCTTTACGGTGATCCGATAGGAATACTATGCGAAACAAATCGTCTATAAAATTAAGAGCAATAGCGTCCCGGAGAAAATCACAAAATCGGCATCGTTACCTCACCCTGCTTCAAACCGCTTGACTTCTGCTCCCCTTTCATTTGTTTCCCTAATGGACAGCATCAATAACCGGCGTAGTTCGTCATGGCTGATGCCCGTCAAAAAAATCCTTTGAATCCATCGAAGGTCGCACAAGAACACAATTTCTTGGAAAACGCGTCTTTAGGGATAATAATTGATATAAAATGGAGACGAGAATGTTCTTTTTTCTTAAGCCTTTGTTGTCATGCCCCATGAACTTATGGATTTGTTTTTTCAATGATTTACAACCGGAATAGTCCTGGCGTATACATCCTGTCTCTTCTCACCGAAGGCTATCCGAAAAAACGGTTCTCTTTTGGTTTTGAAAATCGGGAATGACTTTGGAAGCCATTAAGGATCTTGAAATCCGGAAAAATGATAAACGCGAAGGGGAAGAAGTTTCGCTGACAACATGCCGGAAAATATCGACCGATGGGTGGGGGGCGATGCGGATGAATAAGAGGGAAATATGGAAAAAATTGAAAAAACAATTAAAAGCCAATCAGCATTTAATAGGTGTAGCTGCCGGTTCAGGATTAACTGGCCGGTATGCTGAAAAAGGCGGCGCCGATTTTATTTTGGCGCTAAGTTCCGGAAAATTCCGGCAAATGGGTGTCAGTTCTCTTGCTGGATATCTGCCCTTTTCTAACAGTAATGAAATCGTCATGGATTTCGGGCTAAAAGAATTATTGCCGATCATCAAAAATATTCCGATCATTTTCGGTTTGATGGCCACTGATCCAACGATTGACCTAAAAAGCTATATCGCTTTGATTAAAGAAAAGGGCTTTGCGGGGATCAATAATTATCCGACGATAGGGTTAATCGACGGAAAATATCGGGAAGCTCTGGAAGAAGCAGATATTTCATATGATAAGGAAGTGGAAGCCATTTCGATCGCCAATGGGTTGGATCTCTTTACGGTAGCTTTTGTCTTTAACAAAACGCAAGCCATACAAATGACAAAGGCCGGAGCCGATGTCATTTGTGTGCACTTTGGCTTGACCAAAGGCGGAATGTTGGGCGCCAAATATGTTCAAACCCTGCAATCCGCTAAAAATTTGGCGACCGAGATTTTTGAGGAATGTCAAAAAATTAATCCAAATATCATTAAGATGATTTATGGCGGTCCCGTCAGCAAACCTGTAGATGTCCAATTTATGTATAATGGGACGGATATACACGGATATATCGGCGGATCAGTTTTTGAACGGATTCCTTCTGAACAGGCCATTCTGCATGTTACCCAATCATTTAAACAAACCAATGATATCAAATATGAACAACTCATTCAAAGAATTATTGACGGATTTAACACTCAAAAAGAATATATCGATTTTGTCAAGAAATATATCAGTTTACATTACAATGAGGAAATTACCTTACATGAACTGGCCGGGATGTTGGGCTTGTCCAGACCCTATTTAAGCCTATTGTTCAAAACAGAAGTAGGGATTTCTTTTCGTGACTATTTGATCGATTATCGGATTAACCGTGCCATTGAAATTTTAAAGGAAAAGAAAGTCCCGTTAACGATTGTATCGGAAATGGTCGGTTATCCCGATTATGCCCAGTTCAGTAAAATATTTAAGAAACGAACGGGGATGTCCCCGAAAGAATATGTAAAAACAAACATAAATCCATAATCTTCAAACAAAAGAACATATATTTTCAATGATGGAAGCGGTATCATTTGGGTGAAAATAAATTTTCACCCATGGGAAAGGAGTGATACGGTGGACAAGACGATCGCTTTGGTCGGCACGTTCGATACAAAGGGTAAAGAGTTTTTGTTCGTTAAAGAATTGATCGAATCATTGGGTTTTCGCACGTTTACGATCCATACCGGTGTTTTTGAGCCGGTTTTTGAACCCGATGTTTCGAATCGTGCAGTCGTTGCAGCTGCGGGAGGGGATATTGAAGAAATCGTTGAACGTAAAGACAGAGCCTATGCGACAGCTACGCTTGCAAAAGGAATGGAAGTGTTATTGCCCGAGTTGTTTAAAGAAGGGAAATTTGATGGGGTTTTATCTTTCGGCGGTACGGGGGGCACTTCCATTGCAACAGCAGGCATGAGAAAGTTGCCGATTGGTGTTCCGAAAGTGATGGTTTCCACCGTTGCATCCGGAAATACGCTCCCTTATGTTGGAATGAGCGATATTGTCATGTTTCCGTCCATCGTAGATATCGCAGGCATCAACTCGTTTTCGATTAAAATTTTTTCAAATGCTGTTTTTGCCATTGCCGGCATGCTGCAATATGAGCAAAAAACGACAAAGGAACAAAAACCATTAATTGCGGCGACCATGTTCGGCCTTACGACGCCTTGCATCAATTATGCAAAAAAATACTTGGAGGATCATGGATATGAAGTTTTGATCTTCCACGCAACGGGTATTGGCGGGAAAACGATGGAAAGCCTTATCGAAAACGGGTTTATTGAAGGAGTATTGGATATTACAACGACCGAATGGGCAGACGAGTTGGTGGGAGGAATTTTGGCGGCCGGTCCACATCGATTGGAAGCCGCAGCATTAAACCGGGTTCCTCAAGTAGTATCCCTTGGGGCGATTGATATGGTCAATTTTGGACCGCGTGATACCGTCCCTGCAAAATTTGCCGGAAGGAAATTTTATCAGCATAATCCATCCGTCACCTTGATGCGGACGACCGTGGAAGAAAACAGGAAAATTGGCGAAAAGATTGCGGAAAAGTTAAATATGGCTTCCGGCAACACGGCATTATTGTTGCCGTTAAAAGGTCTTTCCGGTTTGGATGCGGAAGGGCAACCATTCTATGGACCGGAAGAGGACAAGATGCTATTCGACACAATTAAAGAAAATATTGACCAAAGCAAAGTGGAGATCATTGAAATTAATGCGCACATCAATGAAAAAGTATTCGGAGAAACTGCAGCTAAAAAACTTATCGAATTAATGGAAAGAAAGAAAGGAGAAAATGAACATGCCTTCTAGACAAGAAATTTTAAAACGATTTAGAGAAGAAATCGCCAAAGGAAGAATATTATTAGGGGTTGGAGCAGGTACAGGTATAACGGCAAAAAGCAGTGAAGCCGGCGGTGCGGATATGTTAATCGTTTATAATTCTGGCCGTTACAGAATGGCTGGACGCGGGTCATTGGCAGGTTTACTTCCATATGGTGATGCGAACCAAATTGTCGTTGAAATGGGCAATGAAGTGTTGACCGTTGTGAAAAATACGCCTGTGCTTGCAGGGGTTAACGGTACAGATCCCTTTCGAATCATGGATGTATTTTTAAAACAATTAAAGGACCAAGGTTTCAGCGGAGTACAAAATTTCCCGACGGTAGGATTGATTGATGGGGTGTTCCGGCAAAACTTGGAAGAAACAGGAATGGGTTATGACTTGGAAGTGGATATGATTCGGAAAGCCCATGAATTGGACATGCTCACAACTCCATATGTTTTTGATGAAGAACAAGCAATAAAAATGGCAAATGCAGGTGCTGATATTTTAGTCGCTCACATGGGCTTAACGACGAAAGGTACAATTGGAGCCAAAACGGCTTTATCCCTGGACGACTGTGTTGAAAGAATCCAAAGAATCGTTGATGCCGGACGATCCGTTAATCCTGACATTTTGGTAATTTGCCATGGAGGTCCTATCGCGGAACCTGAAGATGCCGAATACGTCATTAAAAGGGTGGACGGCCTGGTTGGATTCTTTGGAGCATCCAGCATCGAAAGATTTGCTGCTGAGAAAGGGATTAAAGCTCAAACGGAAGCATTTAAACAGATAAAAAGATAATCAAAAAATATGGTAATCAAAAAATATGGAAGAATCATTCCATCATCGGGTGTCCCAAGATAAGGGCACCTTTTTAATATTTTAGTAAGATTAGAGATGGGTTTGATTATTTTATTATTAGGAGGATGATTTTTTGCGGACGCTTGTTATCAGCGACATTCACGGTTGTCTGAATGAGTTCTTGGAACTCTTGGGCCTGGTAGATTATCAAGCCGGTAAAGACCGGTTGATTTTGCTCGGGGATTACGTGGATCGCGGCCCCAAAAGCAAAGAAGTTGTACAAAAAGTAATGGATTTGGCGAAAAACGATAATGTCGTCGTTTTAAGGGGAAATCACGACCAGCGATTTGTAACATTAGTGGAGAATCGTAATCCTGAGATGCAAAAAATTTTTATAAAATACGGCGGTCTAGAGACGCTGAAAAGCTATTGCCCCTTTCTTGAAGATAACGATTTGGTTGGGGCATTCGAATTCATCCGCAAAGCGTATAGCCATCATATTGATTTTCTGAAAAAAACAAAACTTTATTATGAAGATAATCATTATATTTATGTCCATGCCGGTTTGAATCCAAATTATGAAAATTGGAAAAATCAACCGGAGAGGGATTTTTATACGATTAGGGGAGAGTTTATCAACCATAAATCAAATACCGAGAAAAAAGTGGTTTTTGGGCATACAGTAACGGTATTCATCCATGGTTTTGCGGATATTTGGTTTTCCGAAGATAAAATAGGGATCGATGGGGGATGTGCTTATGGGTATCAATTAAATTGTCTGGAAATCGGGACCGACCATAAGCTTAAGCAGTATCATGTACCTTGCAGAAGTATTTCATGAGGGTATGACGGAAAGGTTTCGTTTGATAAGGGCAATAAGAATCCGATGCGATGTCTACAGAACTTTTGATTGTCAAACCGCTTTAGGGGATCTAAACCTATTTTGAATGTTTTCATGAATATGCCAATATGTTTGTGGGTTATGGGGGTGTTAAGTTTTGGCCAACGGAGAAATTTTTTCGAAAACCTGTTAGTGAAAAAATTCTAAACTTCTCACCATTTTTCCCGTGCTGAAGATTTTGATCGTTAACTTACCATGCCGCATTTTACATCATAAATTTGAAAATTGAACGGTTGAGGATGATCGGGATAGATCATCCTTTTGATCGTCGTATTCGTCCCCCGGCAAAAGAGCTCGGGTATCCGGTGGTGGACGCGTCATCTCATTCGCCAGGAGCAAATCCGCTGTCCCTTTTCCGGGGCGTCCTTTCCGCCGGAAAGTTGCTAGGATGGGAACAAGAAAGGGAAAAACCCGAGTGCATTGGTGCATGACTCGGGCTGGTTTTATTTGCAAAACCGAGGAAAAATTTCCCCATCCCCTGCCGGGCGGTCCGCTCCGAAGAAGAAAGATCACGGTTGAATGAGCGGTCCGCCTTTTTTGCGGATCTCCTCCGGGATGCCGGCGAATTTATTGAAGTTTTCCATGAATTTGCGGGCCAAATCGGCCGCTTTTTTCTCATAATCTTTTTCGTTTCCCCATTGTTTTTTCGGATTCAGGATTTCGCGAGGCACACCGGGGACGGATGCGGGGATGTGCAAGCCGAAGATCGGATCCTGCACCGTTTCGATCCCCTGCAGCCGATGTTCCAAGATCGCATGGACAATCGCCCGGGTATGGGGCAGACTGATCCGTTTTCCGACCCCGTATTCGCCGCCGATCCACCCCGTATTGACGAGGAAAACCTCCACCCGGTGCTTGTCGATCAGATTTCCCAACATTTCCGCATATTTGAGCGGCGAAAGCGGGAGGAAGGGGGCCCCGTAGCAGGCCGAGAAGGTGGCCTCTGGCGTGGTCACTCCCCGTTCCGTCCCGGCCAGCTTGCTCGTATACCCGCTCAAAAAATGGTACATGGCCTGCTCCCTGGTCAGTTTCGCCACGGGGGGCAAGACGCCGAAGGCGTCGGCCGTAAGGAAGATGATGCTGGACGGATGGCCGGCGACGCTCGGCTTTACGATATTCTTCACCGCTTCGATCGGATAGGCCGCCCGCGTATTTTCCGTGAGGCTGGCATCGTCGTAATCGGGGACCCGTGTCACCGGATCCACGACGACGTTTTCCAATACGGAACCGAAACCGATGGCGCGGAAAATCTGCGGTTCCTTTTCTTCGGACAAATGGATGCATTTCGCATAGCAGCCGCCTTCGATGTTGAAAATCCCTTCATCGGACCATCCGTGTTCGTCGTCTCCGATCAATTTGCGGCGCGGATCGGTGGACAGGGTCGTTTTTCCCGTCCCGGACAGCCCGAAAAACAGGGCCACATCCCCTTGATCCCCGACGTTGGCGGAGCAATGCATGGACAGGATCCCCTGTTCCGGGAGCAGATAGTTCATCACGGTAAAGATGGATTTTTTCATTTCCCCCGCATATTCGGTCCCGCCGATCAAAACGAGGCGGTGTTCAAAGGAAATGATGATGAACGTTTCCGAACGGAGGCCGTCTTCCAGGGGATCGGCCTTGAAATTCGGCGCAAACAAAAGGGTGAAGCGGGCTTCGTGATGTTTCAATTCATTTTCATCGGGGCGGATAAACAGCTGCCGCGCGAACAGGCTGTGCCAGGCGAATTCGGTATACACGTCGATCGGCAGCCGGTATTTCGGGTCGCTTCCCGCAAAGCCTTTAAACAAAAACAATTCCTTATCCTTCAAATAATGGACCATCTTTTTGTACAGATTTAAAAAGCGGGAAGGCGGCAGGGGCTGGTTGACGGTCCCCCAATCGATTTTATCCTTTACCGAGGGCTCCTCCACGATGTATTTGTCTTTCGGGGATCTTCCGGTATATTTCCCGGTCATGACCCTTACGGCCCCCGTCGACGTTAACATGCCTTCCTTCCTTTCCAAGATTTTTTCCACCAATCGGGGGGTGCTCAATTGGACATGAACATTCCCGAAATCTTTCAAGTCCTTCGTCAAATTTGGCCGGCTGACGGTATTCATACAAAACCTTCCTTTTTCATGATTTCGTTAAAAAAGTATAACACATATATGCTATTAGTATATAATATTTCCACGAAAAATGGAATAGGTTTTAACGATGATATTTAAAGACACGGGAATGGGAAAATCGTGTCAAGCGTCAGTGAAAATGTCATACTAACGCGTCAGTGAATTTGTCACATTGATTTATTTTTTTATTCCTTTCACCCTGTGTTTTGAATTTTGGCCTGGACCGCTCATTTCATCAAGGGTAAAGGCCCAAGGGCCTTCGCTTCGCTCACCCTTGATTCATTTGCGGTCCAGGCATGGAAGCCATCAAGGGGTGAAAGGAATTGGAGTCGGTTCTCTCAAACCGTTATAGCCAAATTCAGCCCGTTGTGGTATCCTTGGCTTGGGTAGGAATGGTTTTCGCCAAGGATGATTGGCAGCGGGCTTGTGAGGCGTTCTCACGATGCCCGCCTTTTCTTTTTGCGAAGATTCTTGGCGATCAGGCTTTTGCACTTCTTCCAGCAGGTATTTTTCCCCTTTGTACCAGATAAATCGATCCCCGTTTAGGGTTTCACGGACTTCAACCCGTGTTTTCACGGGAATGGTTTGTTTGGAGTTCTTCGTTACGATCTTGTACGTCTTTCCACCATACGATACGGTTTCGCCAGAACCGACCGTGCGTTTCTCCCGATAGCACAGGATATGATCCAAGGATTGTTCCTCAGCCAAGGGAACAAACGCGCTTTCCGGATCGGCAGGTTGAACCGCAAAGAGATGATTATGTTTACGGATAAGTTCCGGAAGAACCTGATTTGCTTCTTCGATGGTGTTGACATTGCGAAGACGCAATTCCACCACGCAGCGATCCTGTAAGGTTTCAAAGAGGCGTTCGATTCGTCCTTTGGCCTGTGGCGAAAGGGCCTTGATGTGGGTAATCCCCAATTCCTGTAAGACTTGGCCGAACTGGGAGAGCGGAGGGGCTTCACCGGCCAGCTCTTGTTCGATCGACAGGGTTGCTTCTTTTGGCGAACGGAAGATGGTATGCCGGTCGGAGTAAATACTCATCGGGATTCCCTTTTGTTCGATCATCTGTTTGAGGAGAAGCAAATACCCTTCCGTATCCTCCTGAGGACGAAACACGGCAGCCACGATCTCTCCCGTGGCATCGTCAATCGCTGCCAGTAAAGCAAATGGCTTGGCTCGGTCCTCCAACCAGGGATGAAAGCTGGCATCCACTTGAACGAGCATCCCCGCCTGAGGTTTTCTAGGCCTTGGACGATGGGCTTTGGGTGGACGACGCTTTCGCTTCGGCGGGAGGTTGGATTCACAGCGAATTCGGCGAACGGTAGAAGGGCTTATGTGAATACCCTCATGCTGTGCCAACAATTCAGCCAAATGATGATCATTACAGTTGCGATAACGCTCGCTTGTGAGAAGATTACGAATATATTCACGTACTTCATTTGAAAGTGCGTGTGCCGGTTTTCGCCCACGATTTTTATGGATGATTCCGGTTTCTCCCTCCTCCAGGATTCTTTTCTTCAGGCGAAAAACCTGGCGGGTGCTTAATCCTAGTTCATTCGCAGTTTCACGTACAGTCATGAGTCCATGAATATGTTTCAACATCACATTGTAACGCCACAATTCTTTTCTGGTCATCGTAATTTTCTCCTGTCCCATAGTGACATTTTCACTGAAGCGTTACAATATGACAATATCAAAGACGTTTAACAGGGAATGGGAAAATCGTTGACAGGCTAAAGCCGGTGTTGTATGATTGTAACTTGAACGGATACTCTTATTGCGAGTAGGCGGAGGGACTGCCCCGAGGAAGCCCGGCAACCTGCTTATTGACAAATAAGTAAGGTGCTCAACTGAGCAAGGGAATTCCTTGAACGATAAGAGTGAAAGGTAAAATCACACCCTTTCCTCAGCGGAAAGGGATTTTTTTATAACCTTCCATGGGATCCAGGCATAATTTACGGAACTAGGATCGATATTTTCGTGCAAAATATGAAATAAGGTATCCGTGACAGTCAGCAAAGGAACCGGAAGGAGGAATTTTTATGGGAAGAAGATTGTTTACATCAGAGTCGGTCACGGAAGGGCATCCGGACAAAATTTGCGATCAGATCTCCGACGCGATCCTTGACGCCATCATCGCCGAAGATCCCGATGCCCGCGTGGCGGTGGAAACGTCTATTACGACCGGGCTTGTTTTCGTTGCCGGGGAAATTTCCACGTCATCCTATGTGGATATTCCGAAAATCGTTCGGGACACCGTCCGCGAAATCGGTTATACCCGGGCCAAGTTCGGATTTGATGCCGATACATGCGGAATCATCACATCGATTGACGAGCAATCCCCGGATATTGCGATGGGGGTTGACCGAGCCCTGGAAGCCAGGGAAGGGAAGATGACCGACGAGGAAATCGAAGCCATCGGCGCGGGGGATCAGGGATTGATGTTCGGATTTGCATGCAACGAAACGGAAGAGCTGATGCCCCTTCCCATTTCATTGGCCCACAGATTGTCCCGCAGGTTGAGCGTGGTGCGGAAAACGGGGATCCTGCCCTACCTGCGTCCCGATGGAAAAACCCAGGTTACCGTGGAATATGACGGAGAAGGAAAGCCGGTGCGGATCGATACGATCGTGATCTCCGCCCAGCACCATCCGGAAGTGAGCCAGGAGCAGATCAAGCGGGACTTGATGGAACACGTCGTCCGTGCCGTCGTCCCGGAACAAATGCTTGACGGGGAAACGAAATATTTCATCAATCCGACCGGAAGGTTTGTCATCGGCGGTCCGCAGGGAGATGCGGGGCTGACGGGAAGGAAGATCATCGTCGACACTTACGGCGGTTACGCCAGACACGGAGGCGGCGCCTTTTCCGGCAAAGATCCGACGAAGGTGGACCGTTCCGGGGCTTATGCGGCCCGTTACGTGGCGAAAAACATTGTCGCCAGCGGATTGGCGGACAAGTGCGAAGTCCAGTTGGCCTATGCCATCGGCGTCGCCCGGCCGGTGTCCATTTCCGTGGATACCTTCGGCACGGGGAAAGTCAGCGAGGAAGTGCTGGAGGAACTGGTGAGAAGGAATTTTGATTTGCGGCCTGCCGGCATTATCCGGATGCTTGATTTAAGAAGGCCGATTTACAAACAAACGGCGGCCTACGGCCATTTCGGCCGGACGGATCTGGATCTGCCCTGGGAAAGGGTCGACAAGGCGGAATTGTTGAGGGAACAGGCGTTCCGCCGGGCATAAGCGGAAAAAGAAAGGCGTTTGGACGTCTTCGGAAAAAAGGAATCCTATAAAGATTGACATCCGGCCAGGCACAGGCGGAAAGAGGGGCGTTTCTTTTCCGCCGGAAAATGCGGAATCACAAGAAGGGCATGGGCGGCCGGGGAAAAGCGGGGGTATGAATGGCCCCCTTTTTTCTTGGATCGCATGTGCAAAATTTTTCTCGGGATCGGATCCTTCAATCGGCAATAATCGGAACCTTCAACTGGCAAGTAAAAAGAGAAGGCGCCCTGTCATCCCGCAATTTTATTCGACAACCTTTTTTGATACAATAATGGGGTGATCATTCGCGCCGTTTCCCATCCGGATCATTGGTTTTCGGCGTTTCAGGATTTCCCCGTTACGGATTGCTCCTTTTCCACGTCTCATGGAAGTAAATAGGATTTTCGGCATCAGGAAAGGAAAAGAAGGTGAATGGAATGTGCGGATTTATCGGCTGTGTTCATGACCAACCGAAGGAGTTTTCCAACGAAGATCGGGATGCCTTCAAAGAGCGGAACCATCTTTTGACCCACCGCGGTCCCGATGACGAAGGGTATTATTTCGACGAACATGTCCAGTTCGGTTTTCGCCGGCTGAGCATCATCGATCTTGAATCGGGCAGGCAGCCCCTGTCCTATGCCAATGAACGGTATTGGATCATCTTTAACGGGGAAATTTATAACTATATCGAACTGCGGGAAGAATTGCAGGAAAAGGGAATGGAATTTGCCACCGAATCCGATACCGAAGTGATTTTGGCATTGTACGACCATTATAAAGAAAAATCGGTGGATAAATTGCGGGGGATGTTTGCCTTCCTCATCTGGGACAGGGAAGAAAAGCTCCTTTTCGGCGCCCGGGATCCTTTCGGCATCAAGCCGTTGTACTATTATGCGGATCCGGACAAAGGGTGCACCTTTTTTGCCTCGGAAAAGAAGGCGATCCTCCATGCCTTGGAAAATCCGGCGCTCAACGGAAGATCCCTCCAGCAATATTTGACGTTCCAATATGTTCCCGAACCGTATACCATGCATGAAAAGATCGAAAAATTGCTGCCGGGGACTTATTTCAAGAAACGGCCCGGAAAACCTTTGGAAATTTTTACATATTGGAAAGCGGAATTCCGCCCCGCCTTACAGCCGGAGGAAAAATGGGTCGAAGAAATCCGGGAAGCGATGTTCGATTCGGTGAAGGTCCATATGCGGAGCGACGTGCCGGTCGGCTCTTTCCTGTCCGGCGGAATCGATTCGACGATGATCGCGGCGATCGCGAAGGAATTCCATCCGAGGATCCAAACCTTCTCCGTCGGTTTTGAACGGGAGGGCTACAGCGAGATCGACGTGGCCAGAGAGTCGGCGGAAAAGATCGGGGTGGAAAATATCAGTTACGTGATCACGCCGGAAGAATACATGAAGGAATTCCCGAAAATCATGTATTATATGGACGATCCGCTTGCCGATCCCGCCTGCGTGCCCCTCTATTTCGTCGCCAGGGAGGCGCGGAAACATGTGACCGTCGTCCTTTCCGGCGAAGGTTCCGACGAGCTGTTCGGCGGCTACAATATATACCGCGAACCGCAAAGCTTGGCCGTCTTCCAGAAAATCCCCTCCCCGTTGAAAAAGGCGCTGTACTTTTTGTCCCTCCTTTTGCCGGACGGGGTGAAAGGGAAAAGCTTCATCCAGCGGGGAGTGACGCCGCTGGAGGAACGGTACGTCGGCAACGCGAACATCTTTTCCGAAAAGGAAAAAAGGAAGCTGCTGGTCCATTATGATTCGGGCATCGACTACAAAGACATTACGCGGCCGTTTTATGCGGAAGCGAAAGATTATGATCCCGTCGAAAAGATGCAGTATATCGACATCCACACGTGGCTTAGGGGGGACATCCTGCTGAAGGCGGACAAAATGACGATGGCCCATTCTTTGGAATTGCGGGTGCCTTTCCTGGACAAACGGGTGTTTGAAGTGGCTTCCCGCATTCCGGCCTCGATGAAAACGGCGGACGGAACGACGAAATATATCCTTCGGAAAGCGGCAGAAGGCATCGTTCCCGATCATGTGCTAAACCGGAAAAAATTGGGCTTCCCTGTGCCGATCCGCCACTGGCTCAAAGAAGAAATGTACGACTGGGCGGCGGGGATCATTAAGGAGAGCGGAACGGATGAATATCTAAATAAGCAGGCGGTCTTGGCCATGCTGGAAGACCACCGGAAAAATAAGGGGGACTACGGCCGGAAGCTTTGGACGATCCTCGCCTTCATGGTCTGGCACCAAGTATTTGTCGAGAAAAAATATTCCTTTGATCGGTCCGATGAAGCGGCAAAGGTTTATGTCTGAACGGGCCGCATCGGAAAAAAGCGCCTTGAATCCGGATTTCAAGGCGCTTTTTCAACGGTCTTCGGGACTGGCCACGAGGGAGTCCGGCCTTGGCGTCCGCGGCTGCGACGGACGCCGGGGCCTTCAGGGGAAGCGGTCTGGACGGATTGCGATTTCCTGCTGGCCGATAAAGGCGTCGACGACCACTTCAGAGGAAGCGGTCTGGACGGATTGCCCGGGTCACGTCGGACAAAACCGTCCCGGGGGCCTTCAGTGGAGACGGTCCCCGTAGGTGATCGCCTGCCGGCCCATTTGCTCCCAGGAAGCGATGAAATCATGCAGGGGGGCCTTTCTTTTTTTCCCGGTCAGCGGGTCGTTAAAATAGACGTACTGCGGATCGTAACCGGTGAGCAAAACGGAATGCTCTTTGTAGGTAATTTTGATTTTCCCTTTTTCCGTGTTCCATATCCGAAAATAAGAGTCGGGCAGTTTCCGGTATTCGGTGTTCGTGATCACCCAAACCGGTTTGCCGTGGGAAAGGTAAAGTTTCACCTTTTCGAAATTTTCGCCCGTCAAATCGATCGCTTGTCCGGGTTGAAGGTACCGGGCGGCCAATTCATAGACCGGCCGATGATACGCGCCCAATCCCGGCTTTTTCCAGGAACGGATGTCCCCGACGAAACCGTCGTTCGGGTGCCCGGAATATATTTGTCCGCCCTTCTTGTAGGTGAAGGGGACTTTTTTGATTTTTTCCGCCAGTTCCATTTTATCCACATCGGCCCCGGCGAAATTCAGGAGCATCGCCAGGCTGGTCACCTCGCAGCCCCGCTGGAGCTCCGGCAATTGGGAAATGACGGGGACATCGATGAAAACGTCGTCGGCGATCCGGAACAATTCGGAAACCGGAACGGGATCCTCTTCCCTGCCCTGGACTTCAGGGATTTTTTCGGGGAGGACGTTGACGGTTAAAACGAGGACGATGATGGTCAAAATAAAATAGAAAAGGCGGACGAACCGGTTTTTATGAATGATGGCGATGAAAGAAAACAGGAGAACGGTAATGGGCAGGATGATGATTTCCATGTTTTCACCTTTCATCTGTTGTGGATTCGAGTTCGTTTTGCAGGCGGCGGTAGTATTCGCCCTTTTCCCGGTAGCTTTTTACGATCCGTTCCATTTCTTTCCGGTCCCGATCGGCGACCGGACGGATCACTTTCGCCGGCCTTCCGAAAGCGAGGGTGCCGGGCGGGATCTTCTTCCCGGGAGGAACGAGGCTGCCGGCGCCGATGAAGGCCCCTTCGCCGATTTCCGCCCCGTCCATGATGAGGGACCCCATGCCGATCAGCGCCCCTTTGCGGATGACGCAGCTGTGGAGAATCACTTGATGTCCGACGGTCACTTCATCTTCGATGATTAAGGGCAGCCCCGGGCTCTGATGAAGCAGGCACAGGTCCTGGATGTTGCAATTTTTCCCGATTCTTGTCGGGGCCACGTCCCCGCGGATCACCGTTTGAAACCAGATGCTCGTATGGGGGCCGATTTCCACATCGCCGGTAATGGTGGCGTTGTCCGCAAGGAAGCAGGTTTCGTGGATTTTGGGCCAGATTTCCCGGTACGGATAAATGAGTACCATCTTTTGCTCCTCTCCTCGCGCTTTTATTTTCATTGTACAACAAAAATTTTGTGCTGCCGAAAAAGAAGGGACCGGAGGTGTTCCTGTGGCGAAAGTTGCGATTCCCGTTCGTTTCATCGCTCAAATTTATCGGAAAATTTTTCCGGAAGTCCGAACCCAGCTCCTCTACTGGGAAAAACGGGCGGAGGAAATCCCGAACCGGGAACTGCGCAAACAGGCATTGGCCAGCATGAGACAGAAGCGGTTCCACTGCCAGGGAGGTGCGGTCTTCGCGTTATTGGCCGGGGAAAATTACCGGGAAGCCGTCCGTTTTATTGTCGCCTATCAGACGATCAGCGACTATTTGGATAATTTGTGCGACCGGAGCAACTCCCAGGATCCGGGGGATTTCGCCGCCCTCCACGAGGCCCTTCGGCATTGTCTTTCGCTTCATGCCGAGATTCCGCCCGGCAGCGAGTATTACCGCTTCCGGAACGACAAGGAAGACGGCGGCTATTTGCGGGAGCTTGTCCAGACCTGCCGGGAGGTTTTAAGAAAAACAAAACATTACGGTTCCATGGAAGAGGAGCTGCTGCGGCTTTGTACGCTATATTGTGCCTTGCAGATCCATAAACATGCGCCCGTATCCGAACGGGTTCCCCGTCTCCGATCCTGGTTCCGGGAGCATAAAGAATGGGCTTCGGACATGGACTGGCACGAATTTTCCGCCTGCGCCGGATCCACTTTGGGAATTTTTTCCCTCGTTTCTTACGGCCTGACCGGAAAGATGACGCCGGAACTGGCGCGAAAAATCGCGGAGGGCTATTTTCCCTACATCCAGGGATTCCATATTTTGTTGGATTATTTGATCGATCAGGAAGAGGACCGGGCCGGCGGCGATTTGAACTTTTGTTTTTATTATGAAAGCGAAGAAATCATGCTGCGGCGGCTCTTCCATTTTTTTCGCATGGCGAAGCTGCAGGCCGGGCAACTGCCGGACGCCGCTTTTCATCTATGGATTGTAAAGGGCCTCCCCGGCTTGTATTTGTCCGACGGGAAAGTCAGCCGGAACGCCGGGTTGAAAAGGCTGGCAAAACCGTTGATCCGAGAAGGCGGTTGGACGGGGAAATTTTTTTATTGGCAAGCCAAGCTCTACCGCCTGATCTTGAACCGGAAGGGAAAGCCGTTCAGTTAATGGGTTTTTTCGGATTGCCGGTTCCCGCCTGCGCGGCCGTCCCCTTTTTCCGCCGGGCCGAAAAGAAGAGGTTGTCCCTTTCCTTTCGTTGATACATGGGGCGTTTTCCCCGCAGCGGTTATTTTCTTTGACGGGTGGCCCGCGGGAAAGGACGTTCTTGCGGACAGCTTTTCTTCCCAAGGATGGCCGGCTTTTCCCTTTCGGATGGGGTACCTATATCTATCCTTCGCCGACGGGCCTTCGTCCTTTTTCATCTGCCTTTGGGAGGCGGACGGCCGTGCGAGTTTCGCTTCCGATAAGGATTTCCGTCCCGGGGGCGGACGGCGGATTGGTTCCAACGGCAGGGAAACTTTTCCTTGAAAACTTTAAGGAATATCCATAAAATGGGTTTATCTGCATTTGATCAAAGGGAAAAGGAGAAAAAACATGCCGCGGAAATTTTGGCTGCTCATCCTCGGTGCCGTTGTCAATGCGACCGGTTCGGCTTTCCTATGGCCTTTGCACACCATCTATATCCACGACTATTTGGGAAAATCCCTGTCCGTTGCCGGCATGGTCATCATGCTGAATTCGGCCGCCAGCGTCGTCGGCAGTTTGGCGGGCGGCGCTTTATACGATAAGATCGGTGCCTTCCGGACGATCGTCCTGGGGATCGCCATCGACCTGCTGTCGTTGGCCGGCCTCACCATTTGGCACGGATGGCCCCAATATCCCTTCTTTTTACTATTTATCGGCTTAGGTTTCGGAATTGTTCATCCCGCGATGTACGCTTTCGCAGGCGAATTGTGGAAAGAAGGGGGAAGGAGGGCATACAACGCCCTTTACGTGGCCATCAATTTGGGGGTCGCCGTAGGATCCGCCTTGGGCGGGATGATCGCGTCCCTTTCCTTTGATTATATTTTTGTCGCCAATTTGCTCCTGTTCATCGTATTCTCCATGATGGTCGTCATCGGATTCCGCGATGCCGGCGGGCAAGGGAAGGCCGGCGGCGTCCGCCGGCAGGGCCCGGAGACCGGCGACGACCACAAATATTTTGCCGCCCTGCTCATCCTTTGTTTCGGGTACTTGCTTTGCTGCATCGCCTACTCCCAATGGACGACGACGATCGCTACCTATACCCAGGAGCTCCGTGTTTCCTTGAAACAATACAGCCTTTTGTGGACCATCAACGGCCTCCTCATCATCCTCGGCCAGCCCTTGTTGAACCTTTTCATCCGGGCCTTCATGCGGACGATTAAGAAACAAATGGTCGCAGGCCTGGTGATATTTATTGCGTCCTTTTACATCGCTTCCATCTCGGAACATTTTTACGGTTTTGCGGCGGCGATGGCGGTTTTGACCGTCGGGGAAATGCTCGTATGGCCGGCGATTCCGACCGTCGCCGATCAGCTGGCGCCGAAAGGAAAGGAAGGTTTTTATCAGGGGGTCGTCAACAGCACGAACACCGGGGGAAGGATGATCGGCCCGCTGTTGGGCGGATGGCTGGTGGACAGGTTCAACATGCAGGTGTTGTTTAACGTTCTCATGTTTTTGTTCGTGATCGCCATCGTCACCTCCCTCACTTATGATAAAGGGTTGAAAAAAGGGGCCGTGATCCGCGCCAAGGATGCGGCTTCCATGAAGGATTAAACAAGCGGAAGGTTACCCGCCTTCTTTTCAGTCGTGGCATACGCGGCTTTTTCTGAAAAAATGGAAAAGGGGCTGTCCCGCGGTCCTTGGGCTGACGGGCGCCCCTTCCCATTTTTTAGGTGCTTGCCGTTTGCGGCTTGCGTTTGGTTTGTCTACGGAAAACCTTTGGGACTGCCGTCGCTTCCGGCTTTTTGGAAGGATTTAAGAAAAGCGCCGCCCCGAAGGAGCCGCCGGTCTCAGCAGACGGCCGGGATGAAGAGGGCGGAAAGGTCAGCCGGGCGGACTGATCGTTCCATCTTTTTTTAACTTCCCGCCTATCCAGATGGAAAAGAAAAGCCAAGAAGCCCCGGCCAAATATCCGCCGGCGACATCGCTCGGATAATGAACCCCCAAATAAATCCGGCTGACGCCGATCAGAAGGATCATTGCGGCACTGGAAAAAAGAAGAAGACCGCGGCCGGCGGCGGACCGGATATGCCGCCAGAGCAAAAAGGCGAGCATTCCGTACAAACTGAGTGCTGCCATCGAGTGGCCGCTCGGAAAACTGAAGCCGCCGATGTCAATGATCCGGTGAAAGGCCGGCCGGGAACGGCGGAAGATCTGCTTTATAGTTTCGTTCAACAGCACCGATCCCGCAAGGGCCCCGGCAAAGAAAATCCCTTCCGCGTTCCGGCGGAAAATGACGGACAGCAGGATGAAGGCCATCGCGGAAATGCAGGCCAGGGGAACGGGATTCCCCAAATAGGTGAAAAATTTCATGATTTTAGTCAACAGCGGGGTTTCAAGCCCCTGGATGAAGTTGATCAGCCGCAGATCGAAGGAAACGGTCCACCCGAGGGCGACAAGGAGGGAAAACCCGCCGAAACCGAAGAGGCAAAGAAGGCAGGCCAACAAAGGACGGAAAAGGGAAATTTTTCGGCACATACCCAAAATCTCCTTATTCTCTCATTCTTTTTTTCCCGTTGATGCCGAAAATCCGGGAAAGGCATTTCCTCGTTAGGGGCTAACGCTTGCGGGGAGAAAATCGGGAAGGCTTTCCCGTTTGCGGTAACCCGAGGAAAAACCGCCCGGTCCGTCCGGTCCATTCCTGCGGCCATAAAGGCGCCGCCGGTCCGGTTACCGGTCCGGGGCGGGGGCCGTTTTTTCAATGGCAAGGCAGAAGGGCGGGTCATTTTTTTGGTTGATGAAACGGTACATCAGCACCCGGGCCCGGGTTTGGTCGATTTTCTGCACATAATCGAGCAGCGCTTCCTTTTCCGCCTTTCCCCCCGGATGGCCTTCGTAAACGACGATGGAGATCACCCCGCCGGGAGCCGTGATTTGGAGCAGGCCCTCAACCGCCTTCAGCGTCGTCTCCGGTTTTGTTATGATGGTATGATCCCCTTTCGGCAGATAGCCTAAATTGAAGATGGCCCCGGAAATCTTCCCGTGGTCTTTCTCCGGGATGCGGTGCAGCAGCTCTTCGTGGCCGCAATGGAAAAGGACGACGTTTTGACCGGCCCGTTCTTTTTCCAAACGCTCCTTTGTCCTTCGGATCGCGATTTCTTGGATGTCAAAGCCGTACACTTTCCCTGCCGGGCCGACGAGCTTGGCTAAAAACAACGTATCATGGCCGTTCCCCACGGTGGCATCGACGACGATGTCCCCGGGCTGAACCCGTTTTTCCAAAATCGAGTGGGAAAAGGCCAGAACCGGTTCCAAGATCATTTTTCGTCACCCGAATCTGTTGTGGATTTGGGAAACGGTCTACCGGAAAGTTCTCCCAATCTAACATTTTATCAGTTTTCGCCGGAAAAATCCTGCCGGTTAAAGGAAAGGGTTTTTCGCGACGGTCCTTTTGGGAGAGGCCGCCCCTTGAAAGGTTTTGCTCATGTTTCGGGATTCGAAAAAGGGAAGGTCCTCCGGTCCGCGGGTAAGCCCGTTCGGGCCGTTTTTTTCACGGTCTGGGTGATTCGTGGTATATTTCCGAAACATGTTGAACAATCCAAAACCGATGTTGGACACCCCGATCGATGATGGACATTTTTTGCCGGATGATGGCTAAATTTTTTGCGGTGATGAACATATTTTCTTCCAAGTTGAACAAATTTTTTCCCATGTTGGACAAAAATTTTAAAATGTTAAACAAAACTTTTCTTATGTTGGATACTGACATGCGATGTTGGACAATCCATTCCGAATGATGGACCATTCGATCCCGATATCGGACAAACGGGTTTTCCGGACGAAGGAGATGTCGGACCATTTTCCCGGAATATTGGACAAACCCGGCCGGATGTATGTTGGTCATTAGGAAAAAATTCCATGCCGGAAAATCCGATCGCAGGGACAAAAGGGATATTGGATATTCCAACCGGCGGCCATGGGCATTGTTTTTCCGCCGGGCCGTTTGTCCCTATCCCGGAACGGGCAGAATGAAAATGGGAGCGAAGGAAAGTTTTCCGGCGAAACGGCCGTATTTCGCGAAACGGACGGGGAAAACCGGCCGTGCGGCCGATTGCCGGCATAACCGCAGCGCAGGCCGGATCCGTACCGCCAATTGCCGACGAAGCATGGCGTTCCGCGCCAGCGGCGGATTTGGCCAGGACAGACGGCGTTAATGAAATACTTATGCAAAAAGATCGGAAGGCATTCCGATAATTGTTGAATTTTTATTTGGGAGCTGATCCTTCCATAAGCAAAAAGAATCAGGAGGCCCTACTGCCAATACCACTTCCCAGAAACGAGGCCCATTCTCATGGACAGCTTCTCATAAATTTACGGAATCCTGAAGGATCCCGCGAACGGATGGAAGCAAGAAAAAAACGCCTCTTGCTTTTTCGCATTTCCTTTTTTATAATATTTCATACAATATCCAAAGGCTGTGAAAAGGAGCAGTAGCAGGCGGATTCCCGTCACAGAGAGCCGGCGGTCGGTGCAAGCCGGACGGTTACGCTTGCGAACTCGCCTTGGAGCCGCAAATGCGAAGGGAAGTAGCATTTGCCGCATCCCTGCGTTACGGGCAATGAAGGGAACGCCGTCCCTGAATATTCAGGAGGCGTTAATTTGGGTGGTACCGCGGGAGATTCGCCTCCCGTCCCAAGGTTATTGGGACGGGAGGTTTTTGTTTTTCAGGATAAAGCAAAATCAGAGAAGGGGTGAAACCATTGAGTTACAATCACCGCGAGATCGAGAAAAAATGGCAGCGCTATTGGGAAGAAAATAAAACCTTTAAAGCCGAAGAGGACTATTCGAAGCCGAAGTTTTACGTCCTTGACATGTTTCCCTATCCTTCCGGGGCGGGCCTTCACGTAGGGCATCCGGAAGGTTATACGGCGACCGACATTTTGGCGAGAATGAAGCGGATGCAAGGGTATAACGTCCTCCATCCGATGGGCTGGGACGCCTTCGGGCTTCCGGCGGAACAATACGCCCTCGACACGGGAAACGATCCGGCGGAATTCACCAGGAAAAATATTGAAACCTTCAAAAGGCAGATCAAATCCCTTGGCTTTTCCTACGACTGGGACCGGGAAATCGACACGACCGACCCGAAATATTATAAATGGACCCAGTGGATCTTCACGAAGCTGTTTGAAAAGGGGCTCGCCTACATCGACGAGGTTCCCGTCAACTGGTGCCCCGCTTTGGGAACGGTGCTCGCCAACGAGGAGGTCATCGACGGGAAAAGCGAACGGGGCGGATACCCGGTCATCCGCAAGCCGATGAAACAATGGATGTTAAAAATCACCGAATACGCCGACCGGCTGTTGGAAGATTTGGAAGAGCTCGACTGGCCGGAAAGCATCAAAGAGATGCAGCGGAACTGGATCGGTCGTTCGGAAGGGGCGGAGATCACCTTTAAGATCGACGGCAGCGAACATACCTTCACCGTCTTTACGACGAGACCGGACACCCTTTTTGGCGCAACCTACGCGGTATTGGCCCCGGAACATCCCCTCGTGAAAAAGATTACGACGAAGGAACAAATGCCCAAAGTGGAAGCCTATCTGGAAGAAGTCCAGTCGAAGAGCGACCTGGAACGCACCGATCTGGCGAAGGAAAAAACCGGGGTGTTCACCGGCGCTTATGCGATCAACCCGGCAAACGGGGAAAAAATACCGGTTTGGATCGCCGATTATGTGTTGATGAGTTACGGTACCGGGGCGATCATGGCCGTCCCCGCCCACGACGAAAGGGACTATGAATTCGCGAAAAAATTCGGTTTGCCGATCAAAGAGGTGGTGGCCGGCGGAAACATCGAAAAGGAAGCGTACACCGGCGACGGCGAACATATCCATTCCGGTTTTCTCGACGGCCTGAACCGGGAAGAAGCGACGAAAAAGATGATCGAATGGCTGGAAGAAAACAAGATCGGCAAGCGGAAGGTTTCCTACCGGCTGAGGGACTGGGTTTTCAGCCGGCAGCGTTATTGGGGGGAACCGATCCCGGTCATCCATTGGGAGGATGGGACGATCACGACGGTGCCCGAAGACGAACTGCCTTTGGAACTTCCGGTCATGAAAGAAATTAAGCCTTCCGGAACCGGCGAATCTCCCCTGGCCAACGCGAAGGAATGGCTGGAAGTGACGGATCCGAAGACGGGCAAGAAGGGGCGCCGGGAAACGAACACGATGCCCCAATGGGCGGGAAGCAGCTGGTATTTCCTGCGCTATATCGATCCCCACAACGACGAAAAGCTGGCGGACCCGGAAAAATTGAAGTACTGGCTCCCGGTGGACATCTATATCGGCGGAGCGGAACATGCGGTCCTTCACTTGCTTTACGCCCGCTTCTGGCATAAATTTTTATACGACATCGGCGTCGTCCCGACGAAGGAACCGTTCAAGAAACTGTTCAACCAAGGGATGATCTTGGGCGAAAACAACGAAAAAATGAGCAAGTCGAAGGGCAATGTCGTCAATCCCGATGAAATCGTGGAAAAATACGGGGCGGACACGTTGAGGCTGTATGAAATGTTCATGGGACCGCTTGAGGCTTCCGTCGCTTGGTCGACAAAGGGGATCGAAGGGGCGCGGCGCTTTTTGGACCGGGTATGGCGGCTCTTCGTCAACGAGGACGGCACGTTGAATGAAAAAATTTCGGATAAGGCCGATTTAAAGCCGATGGAAAAAATCTATCACCAGACGGTGAAAAAGGTGACCGAAGACTATGAGGGAATCCGGTTCAATACCGCTATTTCCCAGCTGATGGTGTTCATCAACGAGGCCTACAAGCAGGATGAACTTCCGAAGCAATATATGGAAGGCTTCGTCAAACTGCTCTCCCCCGTCTGCCCCCACATCGCCGAAGAATTGTGGGAAAAACTCGGGCATCAGGGGACGATCGCCTACGAATCCTGGCCCGCTTACGACGAGTCCAAAACCGTTGAAGAGGAAACGGAAATCGTCATCCAGATCAACGGAAAAGTCCGGGCGAAAAAGACGGTGCCCCGGGGCATTGACAAAGGGGAGCTGGAAAAACTCGCCCGCGAAGATGAACGGATCCGGCAGCTCCTCGAAGGAAAGACGGTGCGGAAAGTCATCGTCGTTCCGGATAAATTGGTCAACATCGTCGTCGGATAACCGGATGCCGTCCGGAGGCTGCCGATCCGGAGGCTGTCCGCGAAGGGCTCATGAACGGATTTTCAAACCGTGCTTCGTTCCCCTATGCCATCCGGAGACTGTCTGCAAAAGGTCCTTTTGCCGGCCTTTTGCGGCAGTCTCTTTCCTTTTTTCGGGGGCAGAATGCCATCTTGCCCGGGCGGATTGCGAAGGAGTTGAAGGGGTGATTGCCACCGCCGCACAATGGAGGGCGAGAAATAGTAAAAATGTTTTGAATAAACTTATAAAACGAAAAAATACCGCCGATACTGGAAATAGATCTTTCCATGGAAAGGCGGTGTTTCTTTGGTTCAAGTCAAACTTTTCGACTATGAACATGAAAAGGATTTGGAATGGGCGGTTAACCGGTTTTTAAAGAACATTGACGAAAACGACTTGATCGATATCAAATACCATATCGCCGCGATGAAGGAAGATGAGGACGAGCAGATCTACTGTTTTTCCGCCATGATCATTTACCGGGATTGAGTATGCCCGCACCCGGCGTCTTTAGGGAAGGGGATTCCCGGAACCATGCCGCGGAAGGCGGCCCGCCGCAGGCTCCCCCTGTCTCCCGCGGTTCAGCCGGAAGATGGACGGGCAGGGGTCGCTCCCCGGATCGTCATTTTTTCACAAGATTCGGCATGGCCGGCTCTCCGGATCGTCTTTTCCGCAAGGTTCCCGAGGCCCGATCCCGGGACCGCCTTTTTCGCAAGATTCCCAGGTTCCGCCCCGGGTCGGCCCTTTTCACAAGTACTCGCCCTTATTCCTTCGCATAGGTCCCGGCGCTCATCCCGGCGAGCCTGCCCGTGACGAGGGCGGCGGTAATGTTGAACCCGCCGGTATAGCCGTGGATGTCAAGAATCTCCCCGCAAAAATAAAGGCCTTGCATCTTCTTGGAAGCCATCGTTTTCGGATCGATTTCTTTCACGGACACGCCGCCTCCCGTTACGAAGGCCTTTTCCAGCGGCTGGGTCCCGCTTGCAAAAAAGCGGAAGTTTTTCAGGATGCGGCTGAATTCCCGGCATTTTTCCTTTGAAAGGGAATGGAAAGGGGTTTCGGGAAGGATTCCGCATCGTTCCAGCAGAAAGGCGGCATATCGTTCGGGGACCCATTCCTTCGCCAAATTTTTGACCGCCTTTTTCGGTTGTTCCCTCCCTTTTTCCTGGAGGTCAAGGAAGATTTCTTCTTCGGTCCGTTCGGGCAGGGCGTC
The DNA here is from genome assembly GCF_000383875.1 of Caldibacillus debilis DSM 16016. Taxonomy (NCBI): domain Bacteria; kingdom Bacillati; phylum Bacillota; class Bacilli; order Caryophanales; family Bacillaceae; genus Caldibacillus; species Caldibacillus debilis. The sequence continues at coordinate 55,380 of NZ_KB912918.1, forward strand.
CAAGTTCATTTCAATCCGGGAAAGCTTCCATTTTTTCATCCCTTTCACGACGAACTGGCTGCATCTTAACGCTGCCGGACCCGAGACCCCGAAATGGGTGAAAATGAGGTCCATCCGGTGGGTGATGACCGGTTTCCCCTTCGGGTCGAGCACGGACAAGGCCGCGTTCCTTAAAGAAAGACCTTGGAGCTTCCGCTCCTTGATAAAAGGTTCGTCGGAAACGATGGGCACCTCCGTCGGAAAAAGTTCCGTAATGGTGTGGCCGGCCTTTTCGGCCCACGGATAGCCGTCGCCGGTGGAACCGGTATGGGGGACCGATTTTCCCCCGACCGCGACCACGACCGCCTTCGGCCGGATTTCCCCGCCGTCCTGCAAAAGGACCTTCGCGACCCGGCCCTTTTCATATTCGATATCGATCACTTTCGTCCTCGTTTGGATAACCACTTTCAATTCCTTTAACCGGCGGATGAGGGCGTTGACGACGGATTTGGCGTCGTCGTTCGCGGGGAACATGCGCCCGTTGTCCTCCTCTTTGAGCTTGACGCCGAGTTTTTCAAAAAAGCGGATGATGTCTTCGTTGTTGAAAATGGAAAAGGCGCTGTATAAAAATTTTCCGTTGCCGGGGATATTTTTTACGATTTCATCGACGGGGAGCCGGTTGGTGACATTGCAGCGTCCGCCCCCGGATATGGCCAATTTCCGGCCGAGTTTATCCCCCTTGTCGACGAGGAGCACCTCCGCCCCCGTTTCGGCGGCGGCGATCGCGGCCATTAAACCGGCGGGTCCCCCGCCGATGACGAGCACTTCCGTTTTCCGTATCATGGTTCTCTCCTTTCTTTTCCGAAGCGGATTGAATGGGCGAGGATAAATCTTCCGAATGATTGCCGCAAATCCAAGAAATTCCAAAACGAAAGGTTTTGGCCAATAACCGTTTAGTGGAAAACATCGACCGGGAAAATGAGGGAAAACAGGCGGCTGATGGTTTTAGCCAAAAACCGTTAATGGAAAAACGCTCCGGCCCCGCAGCCGGCCGGTCCGTCAATCCCATTTTGTCCAAAACCGCTGCTGATGAAAATGTATGTACAGAACATTCCCAAGAAATTTTTGATCGCGGAAATCCCGGAAAAAAAGCGGCTTCTGGCGCTCGGACCGGACGTTTCGGAAACGAAGGGAACGTTTGTCAAAAGCGGATGATCGGTGTAAACTACATGTAGCCGTAATTATTTTAAAAAAAATGGAAAAAGAAATCGAGCGGATTCGCGGGATGCAAAAAGAAGGGGTTTTATGTCGAAACTTTTGCGAGGCACCTTTATTTTAACCCTGGGAAACTACATATCGAAAATTTTGGGCGTTTTATATGTGATCCCCTTTGCCGCCCTCGTCGGCAGCCATGGGACGGTTTTGTACAATTACAGCTACGTTCCTTACTCGATCTTCATCAGCATCAGCACGGCGGGGATTCCGCTCGCCGTCTCCAAATTCATCGCCAAATACAATACGCTGGAGGAATACACCGTCGGCTACCGGCTGTTCAAATCCGGGCTGTTGGTGATGACCCTGTCCGGGCTGGCTGCCTTCTTGACCCTGTATTTTTCCGCGCCTCTTTTGGCGGACATCATTCATGCGAGCGACGACCAGATCACGACGAAAGGGGAAGTCGTGGTCGTCATCCGCTCCGTCAGTTTCGCCCTGATCATCGTTCCCGTCATGAGCCTGCTCCGCGGTTTTTTCCAGGGGCATGAATCGATGGGGCCGACGGCCGTGTCCCAGGTGGTGGAACAGATCGTCCGCGTCGTCTTCTTGCTGGCGGGCGCTTTTATTGTATTGCACCTCATGGACGGGACCGTCGTCCAGGCCATTCAGGTGGCGACCTTTGCCGCATTCGTCGGGGGCGTCGGCGGTTTCCTCGTCCTGATCTGGTATTGGATCAAGCGGCAGCCCTATTTGCAAAGCCTTTTCCGAAAGGACCGGGGGACGAAAAAGATTTCCTACAGAACGATTTACAAGGAAATCCTCAGCTATTCCATCCCCTTTGTCATCGTCGGGATCGCCAACCCTTTGTTCCAATTGGCCGATATCTTCACTTTCAACCGGGCCATGGCGGCCGTCGGATTGGCCCGCCAATCCGACGTGCAATTGAACTACGTCAATTTTTACGCCCATAAATTGGTGACCATTCCCGTCTCTTTGGCGACGGCCTTTTCTTTAACCCTGATCCCCCTTGTAACGGGCGCCTTTGTCCGCGGGGACAGGAGATCGTTAAATCATCAGTTGAACCAAACCTTTCAAGTCCTTCTCTTTTTGACTTTGCCCGCCATATTCGGCCTGATCGTCCTGGCGGAACCGATCTATACCATATTTTACGGGCATGATCCGGCCGGTTCGGAAATATTGGCCTTTTATTCGCCGGTTTCCCTGCTGTTCGCCCTCTTTTCCGTAACGGCGGCGATTTTGCAGGGAATCGAGAAACAGAAATACGCCATACTAAGCTTGCTGATCGGTTTGCTGATAAAATTGCTTTTGAATGTTCCGTTGATCGAATGGCTGGCGGCGAAAGGGGCCATCCTCGCCACGGCTGCGGGGTATTCGGCCGCGGTGCTGCTCAATTTGGCCGTCATCGGGTTTTTTGCCGATTATCGCTATCATTTGGTCTTCCGCCGGGGCCTGCTGATGGTCATTCTGAATTTCGCCATGTATTTTTGCGTCTATTTGGCCCTTCGCCTGCTGTCTTTCGTTTTCGATCCGGCAAGCCGGCTGCAGGCCTTTCTGCTCGTGATCCTTTGCGGGCTGATCGGGGCGGCCGTCTACTTTTATCTGAGCAAAAAATCCAGGCTCCTTCATCTTCTGTTCCGCGAACAGATGTTGAAAATGAAAAAGCGCCTTTCCACGGAATGAAAGGGCGCTTTCAGCCGGACCCGTTTAATAGGAAATGCCCAGCCGCCGCTCGATGCGGCTTAACCGCTGTTCGAGCCGCCGAACTTCCCTTTCCAGCTGATTGACCTGTCGCTCCAGCCTTTCGATTTGCCGTCCCAGGTTTCCGCCTGGAAACGGAAAGGAGCCACCGGGGAAAAACGGAATCTGAGTTCCCTGGGGCGGTACGTACTGGCGGTAATCGTACACGGCATACCCTCCTTATGATCGGTGATGCTTTAGTTTATGCGGGATGTTCGGGGAGGGTCACCGTCGGGCTTTGCTTCTGGAAATTCCGCGGCACCCGCATCGTGTTTCATCCTTTCGTCCGTCACCATCGGGCTTTTGCGGCGGGAAATGCCGGAGAGGGGGAAGGAACTTTGCCCGTCCGGTAAAAGATTGGCTTTGAAAAGGCGGCCGGGGCCCTTTTTCGGCTTGGCGGCCCGGGAACCCTTGTCCGAAAGGCGTTTTGAACCGGTCGGAAGTCTCGGCGGCACATAACTTGGAATTTCCGACAATAAGGGTTTCCTTTAAGGGGTCGGAAGGCGTGCATGCCGCTTTCCCTTCGAAGCCGGGCCGGAGGGATTTTCCCGATGCGGCGGGGACTCCGGGGAAAAGGGCCTGATCCCGGCCTTTTTCCGGGAGAGGGCGGGATCTCCCTTGGGGAATGGAGCTCCGCAAAACAGGGACAGGAATCGCGCCGTATTCGGTGCGGAACTGTCGGGCTCCGCTTTCGTCCTTCCGTTGATTTCACCACTGAATTGCACCATATTCTTATTCTGTACGACACCCCCGTTTGGGAAAAGGAGGGCATGTTGATGAGGCTTGATAAACTCCTGGCGAACATCGGCTACGGGAGCAGGAAAGAAGTGAAAAAATTATTAAAGGAAGGCTTCGTCCAAGTGAACGGCGAAACGGTCACCGACGGAAAAACGCATGTGGACCCGGAGAAGGACGAAATCTACTTCGGAGAGGAAAAAATCATCTACAGACCTTTCATTTATTTAATGATGAATAAGCCGAAAGGGGTTTTGTCGGCGACGGAAGATCCCGGCGGCGAAACGGTGATCGATCTGTTGGAAGAGGCGGAGGCCGCCTACCGGCCGCATCCCGTCGGAAGGCTGGACAAAGATACCGTCGGCCTGCTGCTTTTGACGAACGACGGGAAGCTGACCCACCAATTGTTGTCCCCGAAAAAACGCACGCCGAAAACCTACTATGCCATTGTCGAAGGAACAGTGACGGAGGATTTGGTTCCCAAGTTCAAACGCGGGATCCGCCTCGATGACGGATATCAAACGATGCCTGCCGAATTGAAGATCCTTCGTTCCGGGGAAGATTTCTCGGAAGTGGAACTCACCATTTTCGAGGGAAAATTTCATCAAGTGAAGCGGATGTTTCTTGCCGTAAACCACAGGGTCCGTTATTTGAAAAGGCTCGCCGTCGGCCCGATCGTCCTGGACGAACGGCTGCGGGAAGGGGAATACCGGCATCTTACCGAAGAGGAGATGGGGCTTTTAAAAGAATATGTCCAAAAGCAAAAAAAAATCGCGGACAGCGATTGATTTTCCGATTGCGGTTCAATTAAGAAGAGATTTTCACTTTTTTGTTTGTCGTCGTCCATTTTCCTCTGCTTGGACTTTTCACCAAGTTGTTGTAAGCCAATACATTCAAGTCCCTCTGAACGGTTCGTGGAGTGATGCCAAATTCGTCGACCAGCTCTTGCGTCGTCACGGTACCCTTTTCCTGGATGAACAGGTAGATCGACTTAATGCGCGTCAACATCCGGTCCGTTGAATTTTTCAAAAAACCACTCCCTGAAATTTTCTTAGAAGGAGACGAATTCGTTCGAGTCTTCGATGTATCCGGCTTTTTCCGTTTCACCCGGGCGGGGGTGAAAAGGATTGTATATATTATAATCAATCTGATTGAATATTTCCAGTGTAAAAAATTTCCCGATTCCTCGAATTTTGCCCGTAGCGGCCGTAAAATCGAAAAAAATTCAAGGGGAATCCGCTCCCCTGAACTTCCTTTATAAAAAATCGACGGATAAAGGCGGGATGATGATGAATGATTGGCCGAGACCCCATTACTTTTTCGCCGTGAAGCTTCCCGATGAGACGAAATCGTTCCTTTCCCGCTGGGTGGGCGGGGCGTTCCCGAAAGACTGGTTCGGGCGCTGGGTTCATCCCCTCGACTATCATATTACGATGGCATTTTTGGGAAATGTGAAGGAAAATAAGGTAAAGGACTTTTCCTTGAGGATGGCCGATATGCTGAAGGAGGAAACCGCCTTTCCCTTGACATTGGGAGAGACGGGGTATTTCGGGAAAAAAGATTCGCCGAGGGTATTTTGGGCGGGGGTGCAGGATTCCCCTCCTTTGGCGGAACTGCAAAGGAAGATTTTCCGGCTCTGCCTCGATGAAGGGTTCCGCTTGGATCAAAAACCTTTCCGGCCTCATATCACCTTGGCAAGGAAGGGGACGGAACACTTGGAACCCGGCTCCGTCGTCAAGCCGATCCATCATCCGGAAGGCACCCCCCATACCTTTTTCGTCGAACAGGTCGTCCTTTATAAGACGGCAAGGCGAGAATCCCCGAAATATCAAGAGCTGGTGGTCATGCCGTTGAAAAAATGACCCCCGGGGAACCGAAGGAAACTTGAGGAAATCTTTCGGAGAATCGGAGAAAGGGGCAGGACAGAGAGGGTTTTGAAGATGGGGCAACTGATTAAACTGCAGGATTATATTTCCCGCTACGAAGAGGATCTGGCCGCTTACACGACCCGTTTTATCCTGTTCAAGCGGCGCCGCTGGGAGCGGTTGAAACAGTGGTGGGAATCCGCCCGGGAAGCGGGGGCGCCGGGCGCCGGAAACCGGGCGGATGGGGATGCCGGTTTTTCCCCGCCTCCGTTTCCGGAAGAAAGCGTCATGGCGCAAAGATCGGGGCGGCTGGCGGCGGATCCCGGCACAGCGGAAAAATCCGCCTCGTTGGAGGCGTTGAAAAAGGCTTTTTTAAATGATCTGTTCGAACTGCAAATCAAATGGGCGAGCTCCACGGCGGCGAAAATATCCTATGTCGACCGGTCCTATTACCGTGACGGCCATTTGAAGTTCCTGATGCAGCGTTTTCCCGATACCTTTTTATGCCTCTACAAGCCGGTTTTTCTGCTGAAAAAAGCGCCCGTGGAGGCGGAGATCGTTCTGATCACCCCCGTGGAGCTCCTTTGCTTGAGCTTTTTGGAAGAAGAGGAGGATGCGATTTATATCGCGTCATCGGAAAAATTTTGGCTGAAGCGGGCCGGGGAACGGGAGGAGAAAATCGTGAACCCGTTTTTGGCCTTGAACCGGACGGAAGCGATTGTCCGCCGCCTGCTGAAAGAATACGGGATCGGATTCCCGGTTACGAAAACGGTCGTCGCCAGCAACGGTTATATAGATTATCCGTCCGCCTCCTTCGGGCAGGAGACCGTCGACCGGCTCAATTACGAATCCTGGTTCCAGCGTTTGCGGAACCTCCGTTCGCCGCTGAAGCACGAACAATTGAAAGCCGCCCGGGCCCTCCTCCGGCATTGCCATTCCGTCTATTTGCCGCGGCAAAGATGATGGCCAGGGCCGCTCTCCGTTTTTTCCGCCGCGGCGGCGGACCTTTTGCCTTGAGGGCGGGATTTCGCTGTGGCAGGGCCGGCCGGTTCTTCAAACAAGAGTGCGGGCCCGCCGGATATTTTGTCCATCGCATCCATTTGCCAAGAATGTATGAGACGCCGCGTATTACCAAATTTCCGTTCATCATGTCCGCCATCCGTGCCGCGCGTGCGGGATGATCGAACCATTTTCGTATTTTGCAAGGTAAAGAGGGAAGAAGATGAAACTATATTTTATCATCAATCCGGTTGCAGGAAACGGATTCGGTTTAAAAATCTGGAAAAAAATCGAAAATCTATTGATCCAACAAAATATTTCCTTCTCCGCCTTGTACACCAAATTTGCCGGACACGCCTCCCTTTTGGCCGAGGAAATCGCCAAAAGGAACAAACAGGCGGTGGCTGTCGTTGCCGTCGGCGGGGACGGAACGATTCACGAAGTCGTCCAAGGGGCGAACCGCTATGAACATGTCTCCGTCGGCTACATCCCGGCCGGTTCCGGGAACGACTTTTCCCGGGGCTTTGCCATTCCGAAAAAACCGCTGCAGGCGGCGAAGCAGCTGATCGGCCTGTTGGACCGGAAGCATTTCCCGAAATTTGACATCGGCCTTTTCCAAAACAAAAAATTTGACCGGGGGACCTTCGTCAACAATTTCGGATGCGGATTCGACGCCGCCATCTCCATGAAGGTGAACCGGTCGAGGCTGAAACGGATCCTCAACCGCCTGGCTTTGGGAAAATTCGTTTATGTCTGTTATCTATTGCAGCAATTGTTCCTTTATAAACCTTCCAAGGTGACGATACAAATAGATGAAAAGTCCTATGAATTCGAGAAGGTCTGGCTTGTGACGGTGTCGAACCAGCCCTATTACGGCGGCGGAATGAAAATCGCGCCAAGCGCGAATTTGTCCGACGGGAAATTGGATGTGATCTGCGTCCACAACATTTCCCGCATGAAGATCTTATTTCTGTTCGTCACCGTTTTTTGGGGCGGACATATCAAAATGAAGGAAGTTTCCGTCCTGACCGGGAAGAGGATCCGGATTTCGCCCGCCCGGGCATTGCCCCAGCATGCGGACGGGGAATTTGCCGGGTACGGTCCGGTGTCGTTGGCGGTAAAACCGCGGGGGATCGCCGTGTTGACGGAGGGTTCGGCAGAAGATTTTGGTGCTTGACGAATCCGTTTTCAAAACTGTACAATCATGAGGTGTTTATTTTTCCGACGGATAAATGAAGGTGAAACCGGTGGAGCATATATTGGGAAGCGGATGGCAGATTGAACCGGCAGGCGGAGTGACCGGTGAAGCTTTTTTCGCCAAACATCAAAACGATAAACTGTTTTTGAAGCGGAATTCTTCCCCGTTTTTGGCCGTGCTTTCGGCGGAAGGGATCGTGCCGAAACTGATATGGACGAAGCGGCTGGAAAACGGCGACGTCATCACGGCCCAGAAATGGGTGGAGGGCAGGGTGCTGGAGCCCCGGGAAATGAACAACCCGGATGTGGCGAAGCTTTTGAAAAAAATCCACGGTTCCCAGCCGCTCCTGACGATGATGCGCCGCCTGGGGAAAAAGCCCCTGTCCCCGGACACGATGCTCCGGCAGCTGGCCGAGCGGCTCCATCCGGATCTGAAAAAGGAAAAAGCCGCCCTTGCCGCGTTGTATGAACAGCTCCCGCTTCTGCCGGATGACCAGTGGGCGGTATGCCATTCGGATGTTCACCACCAAAACTGGCTCTTGACGAAGGACGGAAGGCTGTATCTGATCGATTGGGAACAGGCGGCGATTTCCGATCCGGCCCTCGATCTCGGCCCGCTTCTCTACTGGTATATCCCCGAAAGCGGCTGGGAAAATTGGCTCCGCCATTACGGGGCGGAATTGACGGATCAGCTAAGACACCGGATGAAATGGTACGCCATCTACCAAACGATATGGAACGCCAATTTTTACAAAAATAAGGGAGAAGAGGAAATCTCCCGCTTTTGGTCGCAATATTTGGACAAGATCCAACCATTCTCCTGAAAGGGAGAATTTTTTATTTTACTCCGAAATTTGTCCGAGCAGGCCGATCCATTCGGCAAGCCGTTCCCGATGATTCTGGATATGGGATTCCGGCCGGTTCGTATTCTTCCCCTTTTGGCCGTATTCGTAAACGTCCATTAAAACGGCTTTGAAACTTTCGTCGATGCTGCCGTCGGCCAAGAGGGATTTCACGGTCCGTTCGATCTGTTCGTATTCCGCCACCGTGCCGGCGGCATCCGAATAATGATCTTCCAAAAGGTCCTTCAACAATTGCATCTGATGGATGTGGTCGAGCGGCATCGTCTTTTCCTCCCGGTGCAAGGATTTCAGGTGTTATTATTTTTTCCCGGGCCGCGGGAAAAGTATGTGTCCGCGGAAATTTCGGCCATGATCCCGGCGGATCGGCGGCGGGCGCGGTTTCGGATGCCGGGAGACGTTTCCCCGGGCGAGAAACAAAGCACGTTTGAGTCGGCGGGAGGCTCCCCGTTCCCGCTGATGAACGGCGAAAGAACATAGCGGGTCTTCGGGGATTTTCTCCCGTCGGCCCGGCGGATGGACAGCGGCGTATGAGAAAACCTGTACGCCCGCGGGAATTTCCTTGCGGATGAAGGCGTCCGGATCAATTGCCGGCGGCGGCAGCGGGCCTTTTTGCCTTGCCGTGAACAAGAAGCCTCCGCCCGCCCGATAATCCTTGCCAAGCGAGGGCAATCGTGGTATGGTGAAGAGCAGGAACACGGGATCTTGACGAATCAAGGTTTTAAACTGCCCGAAGACAAAAAAATGACGGGGTGATGGCATGCGTCTCAGAAACAAACCATGGGCAAAGGAAAAAATTCTCCAGCATCCCCAACAGGTCATTCCCGAACCGGAAAAATATGCGGGAAAATGGCGGGAACTGTTTCAAAACGAAAACCCGATCCATCTTGAGATCGGAACGGGAAAGGGAAAGTTCATTACCGAGATGGGGAAAAAATTTCCCGAAATCAACTTCATCGGGATCGAAGCCTATGATTCGGTCATCGTAACCGCCCTGGACCGGCTTTTGGAATCGGGGCTGGAAAACGTCAAATTGATCCGCATGAACGCAAGGATGCTGACGGAAATCTTCGGAGCGGGGGAAGTGGAGCGGATCTATTTGAATTTTTCCGATCCGTGGCCGAAACGAAGGCATGAAAAAAGGCGCCTGACCCATAAAAATTTTTTGCAAATGTACGAACGGATTCTCGTCCCCAACGGGGAAATCCATTTGAAAACCGATAACCAGCAGTTTTTCGAATACTCCCTCGTCAGCTTTTCCCAATACGGATTCGTTTTGAAAGAGGTGAGTCTCGATCTTCATCAGTCCGAATTCCAAAAGGAAAATATCATGACCGAATATGAAGAAAAGTTTTCCCAAAAGGGAAACAAAATTTTCCGCTGCGCCGTTTATTTGCCCGAAAAAGCGTAACACCTCCCCTCCGGGTCCGCAGACGGCGGCGTTCACGCCGGCCGGGACGGAACAACGGAATGGCCATTATAAAAAATATTCTGTAAAATGGAAGGGGAGGTGAAAAAATGGAATCGCTGAAAATCGGAAAAATCACGTTGACATGGTTAAACGGGGGAGTCACCCATCTGGACGGCGGGGCGATGTTCGGCGTCGTTCCGAAGGCGCTATGGTCCAAAAAATACGCGGTAAACGAAAAGAATCAGATCGAACTGCGGACCGACCCGATCCTTGTCCAAACCGCCGGCCGGAATTTTCTGATCGAAGCCGGCATCGGCAACGGCAAATTGACGGAAAAGCAAAAGCGTAACTACGGGGTGACGGAAGAATCCAAGGTCGAAGAGTCCCTGCGTTCCCTCGGGCTGACTGTGGAAGACATCGACGGGATTATCATGACCCATCTGCATTTTGACCATGCTTGCGGGCTTACAAGGCGGGAGGGGGATGAGTTTGTCCCCGTTTTTCCGAACGCGAAGATCTACTGCACGGAAAAGGAATGGGCGGAGATGAGAAATCCGAATATCCGCTCGAGGAATACATATTGGGAAATAAATTGGAAGGGGATCACGGACCGGGTCGTCACCTTTTCCGACGAGGTGGAAATTTATCCGGGGATCCGGATGATCCATACCGGCGGACACAGCGACGGGCATGCGATCGTCCTCATCGAATCGGAAGGGGAGACGGCGATCCATTTGGCGGATCTGTTGCCCACCCACGCCCATCAGAACGTTCTCTGGGTGATGGCCTATGACGATTATCCGATCGATTCGATCCGCCAGAAACAAAAATGGATTCCCTACGGGGTGGAGAAAAATGCCTGGTTCCTCTTCTACCACGACGCCGTGTACCGGGCGCTGAAGTGGGACAAGGACGGAAGCATCACCGAAAGCCTGAACCGGATCCGGACGTCTTGAAAACCGGGCGATCAGGCGAAGATTTTTGAAGGGAAAACCGATTTTTCGGGTTTTGGACGGCCGGCGGTTCCGGAAAAGGAAAAAGGGGCGAAGGCGTCCGATCGCGACGTGCATCGTGGCGGCGGAATGGCCGCCGTAGAAATGCCGCCGGATATGTCAGTACCGACCGCCCGCAGCTCCGGCGGCCGCTTTCGGGAACGGCCCTCCGCCGAACGGCATTCCCGGTTGCGGAAGGCCGTCCCGGATCCCTTGCCCCTGCCGCCGGGGACGCTCCCAGGCGGGCCGAAGGCGGTTCCATTCAAAGGGAAGCAGCTGCGGCTGGCAGCAACCGGGTCGGTTTGCCGGAACCGGGGCGGCCGCGGAAACGGCCGATTTTTCCCAGCGGTTTGCTCAGACGATGAGCCGGCTAAACTACCGCGGCGGTAAAGGAATCTCCGGTTTGCCGAGGGCCTTTATGCAGGAAGGAAAGGCGAGGGCATCCGTTTTCCCTTTCGGTTTACGGGTCGATTTCCTCCAGTTTCAAAAGGTCCCCCGTTTTCGCATCCGCCAAAAATTCATAGGTGACCGGTTTGCCGCCGCGGATTTGGGTGATTCCTCCCCGGTAGACGGCGGCATTTTCCGTTTCGCTTGCCAAAACTTCCGGGATGGAAACGATCCAGGAACCGGTGATTTTCCCGTCCTTTTGCAAAGCGGCTTTCGCCTTGCGCAATGCCTTTTCGGCGCCGATCAAGGTTTTGCCGGAACGGATTTTCCAAAGATAAGCCGCTGCGAAACCGGCCCCGGCGCCGAGGAAAAAATGTCTCCATTTCAACGAAATCTCCTCCCGTCTTCTACGACCATAAGTATACCCGGAATGGCTTCCGTTTTCTACAGCTTTCGCGAATCAGCCGGCTGCGGAAGCTATTTTTCTTTTTCTTATAGTCAATGGCAAAAAATTTCTGTAAAATAAACGGTGAACGTCATTGTTTCGGTAGACTGATGAAAAGGGGAAAGACGATGAATCAGAAAACGCTTGATTTGTTTAAGACCTTGACGGAACTGCCGGGTGCGCCCGGCTTTGAACACCAGGTCAGGAAGTTTATGAAAGAACAATTGGCCAAATACGCCGACGAGGTGATCCAGGACCGTTTGGGCAGCATTTTTGGCGTGAAACGGGGCAAAGAAGGCGGACCGGTCGTCATGGCTGCCGGACATATGGACGAGGTCGGCTTTATGGTTACGTCCATCACCGACAACGGCATGATCCGTTTTCAGCCCCTCGGCGGCTGGTGGAATCAGGTACTGTTGGCCCAGCGGGTGGAAATTATCACCGACAACGGGCCGGTTCCGGGCGTGATCGGTTCCATCCCTCCCCATCTCCTGGACGAGGAAAAGCGGAAAAAGCCGATGGAAATTAAGAACATGCTGATCGACATCGGCGCCGACGACAGGGAGGACGCGGAAAAAATCGGCGTCAAGCCCGGGCAGCAGATCGTTCCCGTTTGTCCCTTCACTCCCCTCGCCAACCGGAAAAAGATTATGGCGAAGGCCTGGGACAACCGTTTCGGCTGCGGCTTGGCGATCGAATTGCTGAAGGAGCTGAAAGACGAATCCCTCCCCAACACGTTGTACGCCGGGGCGACCGTGCAGGAGGAAGTCGGTTTAAGGGGGGCCCAAACGGCGGCTTCCATGATCCGGCCCGACATCTTTTTCGCCCTCGAAGCCAGCCCCGCCAATGACATGACCGGGGACAAACAGGAATTTGGCCGCCTGGGAAAAGGGGCGTTGATCCGCATCTACGACCGGACGATGGTCTCCCATCAAGGCATGCTGGAATATGTGCTGGATACCGCCGAAACCCATCGGATCCCCTATCAATATTTCGCTTCCCAAGGTGGCACCGATGCGGGACGGGTCCATACCGCCAATGAAGGGGTCCCGAGCGCCGTCGTCGGCATTCCGGCCCGCTATATCCACACTTCCGCCGCCATCATCCATACGGACGATTACGCGGCGGCGAAGGAATTGTTGATCCGTCTGGTGAAGGGATGCGACCGCACCGTATGGGAAACGATAAGAAAGAAAGGATGACCGGTTCCGATTGCCGTTCCGTGCGTTGCCGCCGGCGGGATGGCATGAGGCAGCCCTTTTCTTTCCATTGCCGCCTTCTCCTTTTTCCAAACCGAAACTCGGCATGACAACGTTCGAGAGGAGTGTAGCCGTATGCCCCGACGCAAGCTCATGATCGGTCTCGTTCTCCTTTGCCTTCTGCTGCTTTTGCCGGCCTGCTCCACGTCGCTCCGGAAAGAGAAGGAAGCCGCCGCAGAGGGCGTTGAAGAAGCGTTCCGGCAGGAAGCCAAAGAAGCGAATCAAAAAACGGAAGACATTTCCTTTTATTTGCCGGCGGGAATGATCGTAAAAAGCGAAGACAAATACAATCACCTGATTCAAAAAGGCTCGAAGATGTTCATTTTGTTCATCAACCCGAATGAAGATTCAAAAAGCAAAGTGCTCTATCAAACGGCGAAGGAAGGGTCCAAGGATTACCTGTTGGACAAGACCTTTCGGGCCGACGGCCGGTTCGGATATTTGCTCATTCAAAAATTGAAGGATGATCTGTATGAAGTGGTCGTCGGGATCGGGGGGATCAAAATGACCACGGAGACGGAACTTTCCGGCCTCTCGAAGGATGCCAAATCGATGATGGAGATCGTCCGTTCCATCAAGATGGAAAAGGAATAATCGGGGAAAAGACTGTTCCGGATGGGGAGGGACAGCTTTTTTCTTGTCCGTGTCCCATGCGGAAGATCGTTTCCGCATTTTGCCGGGCGGAAATGGGGGGCAAACCGGAGGCGCTAGTCGCCTTCAGCCCTTTTTGTGGCGGGCATCGGCACCCGGCGGCCCCGCCGTTTTTAGCGGAAACGGCAAAGGTTTACCCGTGGCGACGGCAATTCCTTGCCTCTGCAAAACAGGCCGCCGGCAGCCGCATGATTGCGTTCTTCATTGGAATTCGCCCGGCTTTTTCGGCTGCCGTTTCATGCGGTTGACCGGGTCCCGCTTCCAACCGCCTGCGGGTTTCGCCGGGCCTTGTCGGACGGTTTTTTCTGCAAAAGCGAAAAGAAAGTGGATGATGGCGATGAAAATGACGGTAGAAAAATTGAAAAAATTGCTGACGGAAAGGCTGGAAAAAGAAGGCCGAAACATCGCTTACAACCGGGAAAAGGATCTGCTGCGCGTGGAAAACGCGGAGAGCGGAAAGGGCGTCACCCTTTCCCTCGGCCCCGTCCTGGCCAAATGGGAAAGGAATCGGGAAAAAGCGATCGACGAAATCGTTTTTTACGTGGAAGAAGCCTTAAGGGCGATGGAAACCGAGGTGAAGATCACCGGCAACGAAAGGAAGATCTTTCCCGTCATCCGTTCCACCTCCTTTCCGAAAACGGCCGGCGGGAAACCCCTTGTGTACGACGAGCATACGGCCGAGACCCGGATCTTCTATTCCCTGGATATGGGAAGCAGCTACCGCCTGATCGACGAAGGGATGCTGGCCGACGAAGGGCTGGACGCCGGCCGAATCAAGGAAATGGCCCGATTTAATTTGCGCTCCTTGGATCATCCGGTGAAAAAGGATTCCGTATCCGGCAACGACTTTTATTTTGTCAATACGAATGACGGGTACGATGCCAGCCGGATTTTAAATGAATCCTTTTTGAAGGAGATGGAAAAGAAAATCAAAGGGGAGATGGTCCTTTCCGTTCCCCATCAGGATGTTTTGATCATTTCCGACATACAAAACAGCACGGGGTACGATGTGCTGGCCCATATGACGATGCATTTCTACACTTCGGGCCGGGTGCCGATTACCCCCCTTTCCTTTTACCTGAAAGACGGCGAGCTGGAGCCGATCTTCATCATGGCAAAAAACAAACCCGGAAGAAAGGAGTAAAACGATGATCGCCTTTTATAATCCGGAAGGTGTGGGAGATATTTTGCTGATCACTTTGGAACCCTTCGAAAAACAAAACGTCCGAATTGAAAAAAAGGGAGATGTCGTCCGCATTTTTGACGAAAAGACGCGAAAGACGGTCGGGTACAATATTTTTCAAGCGTCCCGGCATTTTTCCCTGAAGGCGGAAAGGGGCCGGGCTGCCGTCGACGGGGAAATGATCGATGCGGTCAACCGGCTTTTGCGGGAAAACGGGTTTGAGGAAATATCCGCCGATCTTTCCCCCAAATTCGTCGTCGGTTTGGTGAAAGAGAAAAAGAAACATCCGAACGCGGATAAACTGAGCGTTTGCCAAGTGGATGTCGGCGGGGAAGTTTTACAGATCGTCTGCGGCGCCCCGAATGTGGAGGCGGGGCAAAAGGTCGTCGTGGCCAAAGTCGGGGCCGTCATGCCGAGCGGGATGGTGATCAAAGAGGCGGAACTGAGGGGTGTCAAGTCGATGGGGATGATTTGTTCGGCGCGGGAATTGGAATTGCCAAACGCCCCGCAGGAAAAGGGCATCCTCGTGCTGGATGATGCCTACCGGGTAGGCGAACCCTTCGAATTTCCAGGCCAGTAGGGGCCTTGCGCGGCGCAAGACCGGAGGAAAAGTGCGGGTTCCCCGGGATGAAAAAACCTTTTTTGGGACGTTTGGCCCGCGACGGGATGAATGCGAAGCATGCGGGAGGGACGGAAAACCGGCCGTTCCCTTTCCGCTTTTTTTATTGATCGGCGGGATTTGCCGGATGGGGGTTTTCCCCGCTTCTTTTCTTTCGGCTGTTTTCCATAGGTAAATGTTCGGGGGGATCTTCCTTGTTTTTTGATAGGATTTGTATTGGAAGGCGGCGTCCTTCAGGATCCTGCGATGGCGAAAAAATTACTTATACAATAAGCTGTTTTTATTAAAGAAAACGCTTTCCAATACAGGTTTTTTTATTAAAATTTAAAGGGACGGGAGGTGACGAAGAAGCATGGATCGGAATTTGCTGGATACGAACGTAGTCGCGCAGATCGGGGTGGTGGTCAAAGACATCGAAAAAACGTCGCAAGCCATTGCCGATTTTTTCGGAATGGACAAACCCGAAATCATCATGACCCCTTCCCGGGAGAAGGCGAAGACGGTCTTCAGGGGAAAACCGACGGAGGCGCGGGCGAAACTGGCATTTTTTCAATTGGGAAACCTTCAGCTGGAATTGATCGAACCGGATCGCGAACCGAGCACATGGAAGGAATTTTTGGATGAGCGCGGGGAAGGGGTTCATCATCTGGCCTTCCGAATCACGGGCATGAAGGAAAAAATCGAACGGTTGAACAAGAACGGCATTCCCTTGATCCAGTCCGGGGAATATCCCGGGGGGCGTTATGCCTATCTGGATGCCGGCGATGTTTTGCGGATGATCATCGAATTGGTGGAAAATGACTGAAAGGGGAAGGAAATGAAGATCTTTATCACCGGTGCCAATCGCGGACTGGCGCTGGCTTTGGCGAAAACAGCCCTGGAAAGGGGTCACGAGGTTTTTGCTGGGGCAAGATCGCTCGATCCGAAAAAACTTTCACAGTTGAAAGATCTCCAAAACCGCTTCGGAGCCAAGCTGATCCCGGTGGAAATCGATGTTTCCGACGAATCTGGCGTCATCCGCGCTTTTCAACAGGTGAAACGGCATACGGAACGGCTGGATGCGGTGATCAACAATGCCGGGATTTTGATGGGAAGGGAACGTTCGATTGCGGATACGGATCTCGACGAATGCATGGATACGATGAATGTCAACGCCTTCGGACCTTTGCGGGTGATCAAGCATTTTCTCCCCCTCCTGAAAAAAGGAGACAATCCGACCGTCATCAATGTTTCCTCCGACGCGGGAAGCATTAGCAGCGCATATGGCGGGGATTATGCCTACGGCCTTTCGAAAGCAGCTTTAAACATGCTGACGGCAAAGGCAAAAAAGGAGTTGAAGGCAAGTGGGATCCGCGTATTTTCCGTTCACCCCGGATGGATGCGCACGGACATGGGCGGGCCGTCTGCTGAAATCGACCCGGAAATCCCTGCGGCGGGCATTTGCAAAATGATTGAATTCTCCGATTTTCCGGAACAGGATCTCATTCTTGTGGATTATGAAGGAAAACCGATGGATATTTAGGCCTTCTGTGAAAGGGTGAATGGAAACCCGTTCCATGTTCAAGAATGACATCGGGAACCCGTTCCATCCGTGCAGGGAAGCTTAGCCATCCGCCTTTTCCCTTTGCCTTTCCGGAGAAACATGGTTTTGCTCACTGCGGCGAACATGCCCGCGTTTTTTCTCTTCCTGATCCTCGGGGGGTTCATCAGACGCCTGCTGGCCACGCCGGTTAAAAAAAGGGCGAGCCCTTTCCTTAACACGGTTTTACGGGAGGACTTTTCCCGGTTATTCTTTCCGTTTAGCGCTTAATGAATAAAAGCAATTTTCATAAAATCACAGGATTGCCGGCCATTCCAAGCCTGGAATAGAGAAAACCGTCATTTGAAACGATGCGGCCGGATATCCTTAAACCGCGATGGGAATAAAAAAGAAACCTTGAACTGTCGAGGAGGAATGAACATGCATGTGGACATGCCTTTGGAGGAGCTGAAAACGTACACGGGAAAAAGCCCGAAACCGGACGACTTCGATGAATATTGGCAAAGGGCGATGGATGAGCTGGAACGGCAGTCCTTTGATTATGAATTGGTCCCCGCATCGTGCCAATATCCGAATGCGGAATGCTTCGATCTCTTTTTTACCGGCGTGGGCGGCGCAAAAATCCATTGCAAGCTGGCAAAGCCGAAATCCGGGAAAAAGGCGGGGCCGGGACTCGTCCTGTTTCATGGCTATTCCAGCGGAAGCGGCGATTGGTTTGACAAGGCGGCTTTCGCCGCATTCGGTTTTACTGTCATCGCCCTCGACTGCCGCGGCCAGGGCGGGTTGTCCCAAGACAATTTGACGGTTGCGGGAAATACGTTAAGGGGACATATCATCCGCGGGCTGGACGATCCGAATCCGGACAAGCTCTATTACCGGAACGTGTTCCTCGACACTGTGCAGGCGGCCCGGATTTTGATGTCCATGGAGGAAGTGGATGAGAACCGGATCGGCGCCTTCGGGGTTTCCCAGGGAGGGGCGCTGGCGACGGTGTGTGCCGCCCTTGAACCGCGGATCAAAGAACTGGTGGCCGTCTATCCCTTTTTATCGGACTATCGAAGGGTTTGGGAAATGGATATCGCCAATTCCGCCTACGAAGAGCTGGCCTATTATTTCCGGCAATTCGACCCGAATCATGAAAAGCACGAGGAGATTTTCCGCCGTCTCGGCTATATTGATATTCAAAATTTCGCCGACCGGATTCGAGCGAACGTCCTGTGGGTGACCGGCTTGAAGGATACCGTTTGTCCGCCCTCCACCCAATTTGCCGCCTACAATAAAATCCGGGCAAAGAAAGAAATGCTTTTGTACCCTGAATACGGCCACGAATATTTGCTCGGGCTCCAGGATAAGGCGATGGAAAGGTTTTTGAGACTATAGGAAAATGGGAGCTTCAAAGGCGATTGCAATCAATGAACATTCACCGTCCGAACCGGCGTTTGCCGGTTTTTTCTTTGTAAAAAAGGCCGGCTGTTTTTGCGGAAGGGCCGGAGCCGGTCTTTCATCAAAAAAGGATCGGGATTTCCTGATCCAGGAAAACTAAAACAGCTTGGCGCGGCACCGGAGATAGTGCCGCCCAAGCCGAGGACCGGGCGGATGAGCTAATCCGAAAGAACAATCTAAAGAGCAATCCGAAACGTCAAGGCGAAGGTTGGCTGCCCGAATCGGTCCGGTTCCGGAGAAGGGCCTGAAAACCGCAAGACTCAAGTGGCCGCACTCAGTTTGAATAGGAGGCTGGTAAAGTCCTCCCGGGGCAAGCGCAGGGGAATGCCGGCACCCATTAATTGATCGCCGGCAAAGTATTCCGCTTTTTCCCCGAGCCGGTACACCCGGTCCGGATCCAGCCCCTTCAGCAGCAGCCGTTTCCGGGGAGGATGGGGTTCGGATAAAACCCGGAAATAAAAGACGACGGCCTCCTTTTTGTCCTCCGAAACGAACATCCATGCCGTTTCGTTTCCTTCAAAGGGGCTTAAAAGCCGGTAAAAATCCCCCTGCTGGACAAGCCTGCGAATCTGTTTATAACGGGCAACCTGTTCTTTCACCAATTTCTTCTCTTTTTCGTTCAATTTCGTCAAGTCGAGCTCGTAACCGAAATTGCCGCTCATCGCCACATGACCGCGGGTGGCGAGGGGGGTTACCCGCCCCACCTGATGGTTCGGCACGGCGGATACGTGGGACCCGATGGCGCTGATCGGGTAAACGAGGCTCGTTCCGTATTGGATTTTTAAGCGTTCCACCGCATCGGTGTTGTCGCTGGTCCAGGTTTGCGGCATGTAATAGAGCATTCCCGGGTCGAACCGTCCCCCGCCGCTGGAACAGTTTTCGAACAAGATGTGGGGGAAGGCCGATGTTAACCGTTCAAGGATTTCATAAAGTCCGAGGATATAACGGTGGGCGATTTCCATCTGCCGGTCCGCCGGCCATTTTTCGGAACCGATCTCCGTCATGTTCCGGTTCATGTCCCATTTCACGAAGGACACGGGAACCCGGGAAAAAATGCCGCTGAACGTTTCGATGATATACTCGCGGACATCTTGGCGCGAAAGGTCCAGGATCAACTGGTTCCTGGCCAGCGTCCTCCTTCTCCCTTTGACATGCAGACACCAATCGGGGTGCTTTTTGTACAGCTCGCTTTCCGGGGATACCATTTCCGGTTCCACCCAAAGCCCGAATTTCAAACCGAGATCGTTCACCCGTTTGGCCAAGCCTGCCAGGCCGTGGGGCAGCTTTCGCCGGTCTTCCTGCCAATCCCCGAGGGAAGTGGTGGCATCGTCCCGTTTCCCGAACCAGCCGTCATCCAAGACGAACAATTCGATCCCGAGTTCGGCTGCGGCTTTGGCGATTTCCAGGAGCTTTTTTTCATTGAAGTTGAAATAAGTGGCCTCCCAATTGTTCACCAAAATCGGCCGTTCTTTGTCCCGGTAAACCCCCCGCGCCAACCGGGTCCGGTACAACCGGTGAAAGGTCCGCGACATCTCCCCGATCCCCCGGGAGGAGTAAACCATGACCGTTTCCGGGGTTTGGAAGGATTCCCCGGGAGCAAGCTTCCAGGAGAAATCAAAGGGATTGATGCCGACCGATACCCTCGTCGTGAAAAATTGGTCCACCTCCGCCGCGATCAGAAAATTCCCGCTGTAAACGAAACTGAACCCGTACACTTCCCCCTGATCCTCGTCCGCATTCGGGGAAAGAAGCGCCATGAATGGATTCAGCTGGTGGCCGCTGGCGCCGCGCCGGCTTTCGATGGCGGTGATTCCCGGGCCGATCGGCCTTCTCTGGATATGGGCTTCCCTGCTCCATGCCCCGGAAAGATAAAGGACATCAAAACGGTTATGGGGAAAATCGACGGAGGCGCTTAGCGCCCGAAGGAGGCGGATCGTTTGTTTCCCTTTGTTCGTGAAACGGACCGAGCGGGCCAGACAATCGAAATCTTTAAATACGGTGTAGGAGAGGATCGCTTCCAGTCCGGAATATGGATCGGTTAAAACGACTTCCAAGGTCTCCGCTTCCTTGTCCGTTTCCGTGTAAACCGCCGGAAGCCCGGCCAGTTTGGGTTTCCCTTTTACGATGCGGTGATTTTTATAAACCAGTTCGCTGATGCGGCTTCCGTCTTCTTCCAGCCGGATTTGATAGGCGGGGTTCCGGTGATCCCCTGATCCGTATTGAGGATATTCCTGCGGGAGCCGGTCGAGAAAATCCTTTGCATAGGGTTTAAATAAATGGGCAAGCCCGCGCTGGTGGTTCAATTTTTTCCCCCAGTACCCGTGAACGGGATATCCGTTCATGATTCGGAAAATGTAGCTCATGTTTTTCGCCTGCAAGTGAAACAAGGAGGTTTTTTCATCTACAAAAACCGGCACGGCGGGTTCCTCCATTTCCTAGGATTATAAAATAAGGCAATCGCCAACGGATATTTTCTTTTTATTAGCGTATGGGAAAGGGGTTCTGGCCATTCCCCGCAGACCGGGCTTTCCTTTCTCCCCCATGTGCCGGCAAATGGGACTGCGTGAAAATCGGAAAACAGGGCGGCGCGGCCGGATAGTTAACGATAAAGTTAAAAAGATACCGGACCGCTTCAAATGCTCCGCCCGCCGCCGGAAAATTTTGCGGAAATGCCGGCCCGGCCTGGAAGTTTTGCGCAAGGGACCGTTCCGGGAAATAGTTTTTTTCCGCAAGAAGTGCTATAATCATTAAATACGGAACATCCCCTCCGGTTTTTGTGAAAAGAAAAGAAAATATACACATATACTAATTTACATAGGAAGACTGTTGGAGGTTCTTGGAATATGACCGTTTATCATTTTATCGGCATCAAAGGTTCCGGAATGAGCGCCCTTGCCCAAATCCTTCACGATATGGGCTTTACCGTCCAGGGTTCGGACGTCAAGAAGCATTTTTTTACC
Organism: Caldibacillus debilis DSM 16016; assembly: GCF_000383875.1. Taxonomy (NCBI): domain Bacteria; kingdom Bacillati; phylum Bacillota; class Bacilli; order Caryophanales; family Bacillaceae; genus Caldibacillus; species Caldibacillus debilis. The sequence continues at coordinate 76,878 of NZ_KB912918.1, forward strand.
CAGGATGCGTTGGAAAAAGCGGGGATACCCATTTATCCCTTCAATAAAGAAAATATAAAAACGGGAATGATCGCCATCGCCGGGAACGCCTTCCCCGACACCCACGAGGAAATTGAAGAAGCCTTGAAAATCGGCATTCCCGTCATCCGTTATCACCATTTCATCGGCGATTTCATCGAAAATTTTACGAGCATCGCCGTGACGGGAGCCCATGGGAAAACGTCCACGACCGGGCTTCTGGCCCATGTGCTGGAGGCCGCCAAGCCGGTTTCCTATTTGATCGGGGACGGCACGGGAAAAGGGAACAAAGAGGCGGAATTTTTTGTGTTTGAAGCCTGCGAATACCGCCGCCATTTTTTGGCCTATAAGCCCGATTACTGCATCATGACGAATATCGACTTCGACCACCCCGATTATTATGCGAACATCGACGACGTCTTTTCCGCCTTTCAGGAATTGGCGCTGCAGGTGAAGAAGGGAATCATCGCCTGCGGGGACGATGAGAATTTGCAGAAGATCCAGGCGAAGGTGCCCGTCTTGTACTACGGATTCGGGGAAGAAAATGACTTCCAGGCGCGGAATGTGGAGAAAACGACGGAAGGCACCCGTTTCGATGTGTTCGTCCGCAACAACTTTTACTCGTCCTTTTTCATCCCGACCTTCGGGGATCACAACGTGCTCAATGCCTTGGCCGTCATCACCTTCTGCGATTATGAAAACATCGATGTGGAGATCGTGAAGAAACAATTGGCCACTTTCCACGGCGTGAAACGGCGGTTTACCGAAAAAAAGGCCGGGTCGCAAATCCTGGTGGACGATTACGCCCATCATCCGCGGGAAATTTTGGCGACGATCGATGCGGCCAGGCAAAAATATCCGGGGAAAAAGATCGTGGCCGTTTTTCAACCCCATACGTATACGCGGACACAGGCGCTCTTCGACGAATTTGTCGAAAGTTTGCGCAAGGCCGACCATGTGTTTTTATGCGAGATTTTCGGTTCGGCGAGAGAGAATCACGGAAAATTGTCCATCAAAGACTTGAATGCGGCCATCGAAGGCTCGCAAATTCTCGATGAGAAGGATCCTTCGCCCCTGGCGGAATTCGGCGACAGCGTGATTCTGTTTATGGGCGCCGGGGACATTCAAAAATACCAGGAGGCCTATGAAAATTATTTGGCCGAAAAGGGGATCCTGACCACAGCAAGCACAACGGAATAGTTGTGCTTTTCTTTTTCGGATTTGTGTCGTTTTTGGGCGTTTGATGCGGGGTTTCCATTACCGCGCAGGGTAAACGCCTTCTCCCGGGTTTCAAGGAATTTTTTTCTTTTCACGGTATGAGTGAAATATTTCTGGCCAAAATTAAGGTCCTTCAATAGGTGAGTGATTAAAGAGCGCTCACCTATTGAAGGGGGAACCAAGCCTAAGTGCGGCAGGAAAGGAGGCAAATACAATAAAAAAGAGAGATACTCCTTGGTCCTTTCCTTTGAAAACGGCGCCTTTTCTCTTAATTTTTCTATTGCACGAAAGAGATTTGCGAGTACCGGTTGCATGTGTATTTTGAAAGGAAAGAAAATAAAAAAAAGAAATAGTTTTGTATTTTACACATTTTCTTTCTGTTTTAAGGGGCAACCTTTTTTCCATAAGCATAACAAGAGCAAAACAATACTTTATACCTTTCCTATTCAGGCGAATCAGAGTTCGCGAAATATTTTGAAACGATTCGCAAGGAACGTCAAAAAACGAATGCATAGCGGCAAGAACATGGATAAATCAAAAATACATAAAAGTAGAGTGGTTGTTTTGATCCACTCTACTCTCTATTTTTCTCTTAACTCTTATTACATATTGCAACGAGTTTTTCGGCAATCATGTTGTTTTCCAACACTGTTTCAAGCAGAAGCACCGTTTCAAGAGTTGCTTTGTAGTCGAGCGTTTCGAATTCGGTATGTTCATGCTCGTAGCCGACGGATAAGTTGACGGATGGAATGCCGAATTCGGCGAATACTTTGGCGTCGCTTAGTCCGCCATGGGTCATTTTCCAGTCGGGCATGCCGGCGAGCGCTCCGGCTGTTTCGAAAATGCGGCCATATTCGTCAGGGCAAAACGGTACGATGCCGGCGTAAGAAGTGACGATGTCGCGCGTTCCGCGGCGGTCTACGACAATCGCGGTGTCGACGTCTTGCAAAAATGTTGGATCGATATGGCGCGAGCCGAGGCAGCCGATTTCTTCTTCGACGGTGAAGGCGATTTTCAGTGTTCCTTGGAAGCGGGAATGGCGAATGACATCAAGTATTTCTAAGATGACCGCGATTCCCGCGCGGTCGTCGGCTCCTAAGATGCCGCGCGAGCTGCTTAGTACGGTTCCACTTTCGATAATCGTACGTTTCGGTGAAAACGGGCGAACCGTATCCATATGGGCGGACAGCAGAATCGTCGGGCCGTTTCCGCAATAAACCGCGGCAAGCAAGTTTCCGTAAGCATCGATTTGGCACCAATCGGTTTTTTGGCGAAGACGTCCATATAACATTTGCCGAATCATCGTTTCCCTGCCGCTTCTTCCATTGATGGAAAGAAGGGAGTATAGGCGGTGTTTGAATGTTTCTAAACGGTACGCCATCAGCAGCTCCGGATTCCGCCAGACGTTGTATAACCGTTCGGCCATCGTCAAAAGGTCATCGATGTGTCCACGCTGATAGAATAAGGTTGCTTTTCTTTTTTCCGCTTTAATTCGAATTTGCTGCGGGGTGCAAGCCCGGATGATGGCGAGCTGCTGGACGGATAAGTCTTCGAGAAAATAAATCGTTGCCGGGCGAACTCCCTCTCCGTCGCAGCTGTTAACAGTGTAAATATGCATCATATTCAGCCAGCGGACGATGCCGCGGACGTACGGATCGATTTGAATGAGAGGAAGTTCGTTTTTCGTCGGGTCGACCAGCGTTTCTCTTCCTGGAATGTCATGATTGCGCAAAACCATTTGCTTAGCGGTTTGCTGGAGCGCTTCCATCCAGTCCGTTTCGGAAATGGTGTCAAGGTGCTGGTGCCGTTGGATGAGCGCTGCGAATGTTTGCGCAAGCCATTGTGATGTTATTCCTGTTTCCGCATCTTCCGGATGAAATCCGTGCCGAATCATGAGTTTCGTCCATTTTTCCATACTATCCATCTCCTTTTCAAATTCGTTACAATAAAACTATACAAATCGGTGTGTGACTCCTTGTCACAAAGGGAGGGAGTGTGGAGTGGAAGAGTACGAGTTTTTTCCGCTTCAAGAAGAACGCCGCTTGCTTGCGGAGTTGAGAGAAGAAAAAGATCGAAAGCGGCGTGAGAAAATCGAAAGCGAATTGATCCATTTGTACGTTCGTTTTGGCGAGCATTTTAAAATGTCGAACGCTCCTGATCCGCAGCTGGCGAAGAAGTACTTGCAAAAAGCGTTAAAGTTCAAGCCAAGCCATCCGGTTGCCAATTATCGGTTGGCACATATTTGCTATAACGAAGGAAGATACGCCGAAGCGGCGTACCATTTTCATCGGGCACTTTCAGGAAAGAGGGGCGAGTCTCTTAATGACACGCAGGCGATGCTAAGCCATATGCTTCTTGTCAATTGCGGCATTTTTCTCGCGTCGAATGCGCTAAAGCAAATGGAAAAGATGGAAGCAAGGCCGTATGATGAAGAAACGGTCGATCGCTATCGCCAAGCGATTTTTCTCCATCGCATTGAAGATTTTCACCGCGCGTTTTATCGCATTATTACACCGGAAAGCGACGAAATTGTAACAGAGGAAACCTATTTTTCCGAGCAGGAGCGGTTTTCGCTGCATGAGGTGATGCTTTGCCTCAGCGACGGTTTTGTCGTTCGTTACGCAGGCGAGTTGGTGGAGCTCGAATACCAATCGTTTTATGCGCTTGCGACAATTCTGCATAGCGAACGGCCGATGACTGGGGAAGACGTCCGCAAAATGTTGTTTCAATCGTTTTTTGGCAGAGACGTTACCGATGCCGCCGTTCGGAAGATGTTTGAGCGGCTGCGCGCGCGCATTCCGTTCTGGGATGATATCATTGAAACGACGAGAATAGGAAACAAAGCGGCGCGGCGCCGCAAACAAGGCGTTTCGTATCGGATTTTTTGCCGCGCGAGCGATATATTTCCTTGGGAGTAGGAATTGGATGAACATACGAAAAAGATTAGAAAATAGAGGGATTATGGTGGAAGAATGGATGGGAAAAGGAGAAGACTTCCGCAGGCGTTGGGAAGGAACGTTTGCCGGTGCCATTAGTCCGCAGGAGAAACAGTCGATTGATTTCGGTCAGTTTTTGTGGCATGTATTCAGCTACGAAAAACTGCCTTGTCTTGAAGGGAAAACGGCGATGCGCGCGTTTCATGAGGAGAACCGATTCGTTTGTTAAAAGGGAAGAAGAGAAACGGTTTCGGCTGCTCGATAAACGAAAACTCCGTATCGTCAGCCTCTTTGGTGAAATTGAGATAAAACGAAACTCCATCTTCGCCTCGTCTTCCGTTCCCAGGGCGCGCTCTTTGGTGAAATTGAGATAAAACGAAACTGCTACCGTGACCGGAAAACAGGAGAATATGTCGATCTTCTTGACCGTTTTTTCAATTTCGAAAGGACATTACGTTCAGCCCTTGATGGAGGAGGCGGCGGAGAAATTGCAGGATTGGAGAGGTAAGGATGCGAAATACTCAACAATTTTTATTGAAATGAATAATGAAACAACTACAATAGGTGTGACTTATGATGCACACGGACTTTACTATTTATCGAATTTAGAGAAGCATGGTTCGGCCGTGAATATTGCAAAACAGCTGCAAAATTGCAAAGCAGTGTTGAAAGAATCGATATCCGAATACCCGTGAACGTATTCAGCTAACATGTGCGCAAGTTTCATCAGAATGGGGAAAACCTATCCGGACCGGGTTTTCCTTCATTTTATCCGGTTTGTCGTCATTTGACGCTTGAGCAATGCCGGTTTGGAGACCCGACCGCATCTTCTGTCCAACAACTGTAGCCAATATGGTAACGAATGATATTTCGGCCTATCTTTGTTTAAGGGTTGGGATCATTGGCAAAGAATCCAAAGGAAATGCCAATTGATCCAAATAGTCCGCCAATCCGTGGCGGATGGACAAAAACCGGGGAAGGCAAGAACCCGCCGAAACCTTTTTTTGAAAAGGCAGAAAGTACGGTTGGAGAGCCGCAAGAGCCTCCCGTACTTAAAAGCAGGGCGGGTACGCCAAAATGCGGAGCTCCGAAAGCATGGGCCGGTTTTTAAAAATGCGAGGTTTTTCAAAAGAGCGTACGCTGAACGAAAGTTTCCGTTGTTGATGAAAAAATACTTACACAAACCCTTGTCTCAAACTTTTTCCCGCGAAACCTCGAAAAAGAAGTCAAAAAATGTTTTAATAATAGTAAGCATTCGGCATGGGCTGCCGGCGGAGCCGGATCCGGCACCGCAGTCCTTCTACACCCGTCGAGAAAGGAGCTGCAAAACATGGAATGGGTTTTATCCGTCAGCGCGCTGCTTGTTGCCGCAAGTTTTTCCGCAATGGCCGTTTATTTGATCCTCACCCTCAAATCCGTGTCAAAGACGCTGGACACCCTTTCCCGATCGTTGGACGGCCTTAAGGGCGATGTGGAAAAAGTGGCCAAGGAGACGGAAGAGGTCTTGCGGTCCACCAACCGGCTGATTCAGGACATCCACGAAAAGTCGGAATCGCTGAACGGTGTCTTTCAAGCGCTGGGCGACGTGGAAAAAACGATAAAAGGATTCAACGATTCCCTCGGGAATTTTACCGTATCTGTCCAGGAGAAACTGGAGAGGAACAAGGACGCATTGGCCCAGGTGGTCCAATGGAGCTCCATCGTCCTTGAGCTGAAGAGCAAATGGGAAGAAGTGAGAAACCGCAAAAAACCAAAGAAGGCTGAAGAAAAAGAATTTCAATCATAAAGGAGGTTTTCATCGTGGGGGAAGAAGTGAAAAACGGGAAATCCCGTCTCGGCTCCTTCCTTGGCGGGGCTCTGTTCGGCGCGCTGGTGGGATCGGTTGCCGCCCTCATCTTCGCTCCGAAATCCGGGAGGGAATTGCGGGGCGATATCCAGGAACAATTCACCGCGGCCAAGGAAAAAACGAGCCAGGTGAAAGACACGGTCGTCCAAAAGGGAAACGAATGGAAATCCATCGCCCTCGATGCCACCTCGAAGGTAACCCGTTCCTTGAAGGAACAATCCAACGAATTGCTGGATAAGGTCCAATCCCTGACCAAGAAGTCGGGGGAATCGCTCGAGGAGGCCCTGGAGGATGCAAAGGAAGCGATTGGGAAGATCGGAGAGGAAATCGACCGCAAATTGGAGGCATTGAAGGAAGGAAAGCGGGAAGAACCGCAGGAAGAGGCGCGGGAAGAAAGTCGGTAATGCTTTCCAATAGGCGCGGATCAATGGCCGAAACGCCGAAAAAGGCAGCTCCCTTCGGGTGGCTGCCTTTCCTTATTCGCATTTCGGGCGCGTTTTCCGGCCAATCGGGGCGGATCTTCTTGCTTTGGCGATCGCGGACCGGGGATACTCCGCGTTGTACCCTCGGCACAACGGGCAAGGACGCCGTAAAGACCGAAAGCGGCGGATCTTTTGAACGCTTCGACGGACGGGGCTTCCGAAGGATTTGAAGCGGTTTGAGGCGGACCATGGGCCTTCCTCATCCGCATACCCGCGGGAATCCGCCGCGCGATTGAAGCGGTTTTGAGCGCTCTAGGCGTTGAAATCGGCATGCGTCCGCAGGCCGGGATGAAGCCTTCTTCCGCCCTGTTATTGGTCCGGCCATATGATCTCCAGCTTGTCTCCGGGGGTTAGCCGGTCCTGAAAGGTTCCTTCCTTTCCGTTTCTTAATATTTTGTAATTCCCCCTTTTGTCCCCCGTGCTGTAGTCGACAAAACGGAAGACATCCTGGAAGATGAAGGGGGAATCTTCCGCGCGCTCCACGGTCAAGACGTCGCCGGATTTCACCCGGTCCTTGTCATCCAGCAATTTCCCGTCCCGCCGGACGAAGGTGACCCTTTTGGAGAGGAGGACCGGTTTTCCGTTGAAGGTGACGGGCATGTCTTGCTTCAAAACCCAATGGAATTCGGATGCCAGTTCTTCGACGGTCGGATTTTTCCTTCGGGTGACCGTTACCCGGTCCCCCGCCTGAATCGGGGTTTCGGGCGTGGCCTCTGCCCCGTTTTTCAGGATTTTGCCGGAAAACTTCGGCAGGCGCTTCCGTTCATTATTGACGGTGACGGAAAACTCCGCCGCCTCCTTCAACAAGTCCTTTAATCCGATGGCGGCGAGGGCTTCCCCGATCGTTTTCGCATAGCGGCATTGGACGATGTCCCGGTCCTTCAGTTCCCGCCTTTTGTCCGTTTTTTTTCCGTTCACTTCAACGGAAGGGAAGAGGAAATACTCCTGATCGTTTACGAAAAGGGAGATTTTTCCTTCCTTCATCAGCTCTTCGACGGTAATTTTCGCATCTTCGCCGTCGTCGCCCTTTTCGACGGTGATTTCGGCCCCTTCACGGATCTCGTCGTCGACGGATGCCGGTTCCCCGTTGACAAAAATTTTCGGGGGGCTGCCGAATTTCCCGGGGAATGCCACCGCCTTGCCATTGAAACGGATGATTTTGGCCAACCCCGGCTTGCCGTACAGTTGGCTGATTTTGAGTCCGCTGGCCAGCAGGGCGTCCGCCACCGTCAGTTTTTTAATTTCAAATAAATGGACGGGTTGGCCGTTCAAGAAAACCGTTTTATATTGCAGCGGATTTTTCTTGGCGGAGATGCCGATCCCGATCGGGGTGACAAATTCCGGCCCCCTTAACCGTTCGTCGGGGATGATGACGTTTTCCAACGCATCGATTTGCCGGATGGCCACCCGGTTTTTCGGCAGTTGCAATTTTTCCGCCAGCAGTTCCGGCAGATTCGGGGTCAAACTTCCTCCCCCGACGAGCATTACCGCCTTCGGCGAATGCTGGTGGTTTAAGCGCAAAATTTCGCGGGCGATCGTATCCGCCAGCTGCTCGATGGCGGGGGAAATGGCCCGGATGATCTCATCCTTTTCCAAGGTCAGCTCGAAGCCGAGAATATCCTTGACGGTGACCGTATCCTTGGTGGACAGCTGAATTTTGACCTGTTCGGCCACGGGGAAATCGATCAAAAATTGGTCGCTGATCGCTTCCGTAATTTCGTCTCCGGCGATGGGGACCATGCCGTAATTGATGATCGTTCCCTTGTCCGTAACGGCGATATCCGATGTCCCGGCCCCGATATCGACCAAGGCGACGTTGAGTCGGCGCATGGACGGCGGGATGAGGACATGGATGGCCGCGATCGGCTCCAAGGTGATCGCTTCCATCTCCAGACCGGCCCGGTTTAAGGCGGAGGACAGGGAATCGATGACGACCTTCGGCAAAAACGTGGCGATGATCTCCACCGAAGCTTCGCTTCCGTTTTGGCCGACCAGATTCCCGATTTGTTCCCCGTCCAGATAATAGTAAAGGACCGAATAACCGACGCAAAAAAACTTTCCGGATGCGCTTTTGAATTTTTCCGCGACTTGTTGTTCCGCCTTTTGCACGGCCATCAGTTCGAGATGGATGACGTCCTCTTTGCGGATGGGCCGTCCGCCCGTTTCCATCTTGGCCGCGGCCTGTTCCGTTTTTAAAGTCCGTCCCGCGGCGGCCACGCAAGCCCTTTTTAACGGCCCGCACTTCCGTTCCAGCTCTTCCTTCACTTCCCGGATCACCCGGGCGACGGAGGTAATGTCATGGATCTGCCCGTCGAGCATCGCCCGCTCCTGATGTTCCTTCACGATGCAATGTTTGATTTCCGCCCGGTTGTCCCTTTCTTCCCATATGATGCCCACAATCGTTCTCGTTCCGATGTCGAGGGCGAAGGTTTGCTTCGGATTTTCCATAGTCCACCTCTTCACGGCATTGTGGTTGGCGAATTGGATGTGTTTTTGAAAATCATCGTTTTAAATTTCGATTCCCGGAAGGAAGCGGTGCCTTCCGTGACTTTGGCAGGCGATTCTTTTATAATTATAAAAGCGGCAAAACATGGAATCTTGCTAATTGAAATGTACCATAATTTTCTTTTCTCATAAAGGTTGGCGCCATCGTCCTTTTTTCCCGTATTTTGCAAAAGGTGCGAGACGCTTTCGAAAAATGTCGGCCCGTTCCGCCGGCCTGCGGCAAGGCCGGACAGACCCGTATTCGACGAAGCGAGGAAGGATGTTGGAAATGAACAGCGAGGAACTGGATGTTTTGCGGAAACAGGTGGATGAAATCAACGAAAAGATTTTACACTTGATCAGCGAGCGGGGAAGATTGGTCCAAAAGATCGGCAAGCTCAAACATGCCCAAGGCATCAACCGTTTTGACCCGGAACGGGAAAGGGTCATGCTCGACCGCCTGCTTTCCCTGAATAAGGGCCCTTTTAAAGACGCCACCATCGAACATATTTTCAAGGAAATTTTCAAAGCGGCCCTGGAATTGCAGGAATCCGACCAGAAAAGCGAAATGCTTTTTTCCCGGAAAAACCGGAAGGAAAATACGGTCGTTTCCGTCAAAGGGGAAACCTTCGGGGACGGGAAACCCCATTTCATTTTCGGTCCTTGCTCCGTCGAATCCTACGAACAGACGGAAGCGGTGGCGAAGGCGGTCAAAGAAAAGGGGTTGAAGCTTTTCAGGGGCGGGGCTTTCAAGCCGAGGACATCCCCTTACGATTTTCAGGGGCTGGGCTTTGAGGGGCTGAAGATTTTAAGGGAGATCGCGGACAAGTACGATCTCGCCGTCGTCAGCGAAATCGTCAATCCCGCCCATATGGAGGAGGCGCTGGAATATGTGGACGTCATCCAGATCGGCGCGCGGAATATGCAAAATTTCGAATTGCTGAAGGAAGCGGGAAGGGTCCGCAAACCGGTATTATTGAAAAGGGGGCTGGCGGCGACGATCGAAGAATTTTTGTACGCCGCCGAATACATCCTTTCCCAAGGGAACAGCCAGATTATTTTGTGCGAGCGGGGAATCCGCACCTTCGAGCGGGCGACGAGAAACACGCTCGACATCTCCGCCGTCCCCGTTTTAAAACAGGAAACCCATCTCCCGGTGATCGTCGACGTTACCCATTCGACGGGGAGAAGGGATTTGCTGATACCCGCGGCGAAGGCCGCTCTCGCCATCGGGGCTGACGGGGTGATGGCGGAAGTGCATCCGAATCCGTCCGTGGCCCTGTCCGACGCCAGGCAGCAAATGGACCTCGATCAATTTTCCGTTTTTATGGAGGAAATGGAAAAATTCACGAAAAATTATCTGTGAAAGCATTCTCAAACTGCTTATTTACCGTTATAATATTATGAATAAAGGTTCCTCTCAACAGGAAAATTTTTATTATAAACGGAATCGGAATTTTTCCGAAATGCAAAAATATCGGTCGTAAAGGAGAGATCCTCGTTGAACGTAACCATTTATGATGTGGCCAGGGAAGCCAACGTATCCATGGCGACGGTATCGCGCGTCGTCAATGGAAATCCGAATGTGAAACCTTCAACAAGGAAGAAGGTTTTGGAGGTCATTGAACGGCTCGGCTATCGCCCCAACGCCGTGGNGCGGGGGCTGGCGAGCAAAAAGACGACGACGGTCGGGGTGATCATTCCCGACATCTCCAACATTTTCTATGCCGAATTGGCAAGGGGCATCGAAGATATCGCAACGATGTACAATTACAACATCATCTTGAGCAATTCGGACCAAAACAAGGAAAAGGAATTCCAGTTGCTGAATTCGATGCTGGCCAAGCAAGTGGACGGGCTTATTTTCATGAGCGCCTATTTGACCGAAGAGCATCTGCAAGAATTTAAAAAATCGCCGGTCCCCATCGTCCTTGCCGGTTCCAGCGACGATCAATCGGAAATGCCTTCGGTGAAAATCGATTACGGCAAGGCGGTTTACGAGGCGATCCAATGGTTCATCGGAAAGGGACACAAGAGAATCGCCTTCGTGAGCGGCCCCCTGCATGAACCGGCCAATCAAAAGGAAAAGGTGGCCGGTTACCGGAAGGCGTTGGAGGAAGCCGGTATTCCCTTCGATGAAGAGCTGGTGATTGAAGGGGATTACACCTATGATTCGGGAATCGAAGCGGCGGATAAGATTTTCGAATCGGAAGACAGGCCCACGGCCATTTTTGTCGGTTCCGACGAGATGGCCCTCGGGGTCATGCACGGCATTCAGGACCGCGGATATCGCGTCCCCGAAGACTTTGAGATCATTTCCTCCGACAACACAAGGCTCGCCGTGATGATCCGGCCGAAATTGTCCACGGTCGTTCAGCCGCTGTACGACATCGGCGCAGTGGCCATGCGCCTGTTGACGAAGTATATGAACAAAGAAGATGTGGACAATCACAACGTGATTTTGCCCCACCATATCGAATTCCGCCAGTCGACGAAATAAATGGTTTTTCCCGGCTTCCCATGTTCCGGGGAAACGCAAAAACGGCTTTGGCCCGGTGTTGCGCCGGGTCAAAGCCGTTTTATTGCCGGGGGATGTTTCCATGGGGATGCGAATCGTTTCTCCTCTGCCGCCGGTCCGATGTTTCCCGGCGTTTTGACCTGCTGCCTTTCCCGGCTGCGATCCATCTCCGCACAGAAACCGCTGCCCGCCAAAGCAGCCGCTCATGCCGGCGGTCATTAAGCGCCGAGGGGTAAAACCTCCACAAAGGCATTTTTTGCCTTTTCCAGGCTCTGCCGATGATTCTGACGACAAACGCGTAAAACCTCCATAAAGTCATTTTTTGTCCATCATCGTTGACCGGATGCAGCGCGCACAAAGACATTTATTGCCGCCGGGTCACTTTCCCCTCATCCCATTTTTTGCACCGTCCTTTCTTGTGTACACGTCCGCTTCCGCATGAACCGTTCCTGCAGCATTCAGATTCATATTGGGTGGCCCCTATTGGCGCATCATTGGTCTTCACTGCGCCCTGTGTCTACCGTCCGATCTCCATGGGCACTTATCCATTCGCCGAATCATTTTATTCGCGGCAAACCTATCGTAACGATGATGGACATTTTTTGTCCGATGATGGACGTTTTTTCCCGGATGATGGACATTTTTTCGTTCATGTCGGACAAATTTTTTTCCATGTTGGACAATCATTTTTAAATGATGGACATTTTTTTGAAAATGTTGGACAGTCCCATGCGGTGTTGGACGTTTTTTTTCAGATGTTGAACGAACCGGTTGAAATGTTGGACAGTCCGCCCCGAAAGGCGAAAGGAATGTTGAACATTTTACTCAAAATGTTGGACAAAAAGGATTTATACTTGAACGTTTGGCAAAAAATGTTGGACATTGTGCCTTAGATGTTGAACGATCCGGAGGCGAAGAAGATGAAAATGTTGGACATTCCGATCCGGGAATCCATGAATGTTGAATCTTCTTTCTCTATATTGAACAATTAACCTCCCATGACTCAAACGGCCATCCCAAGTGAACTCTAATTCTTCCATGATGGTCCATGGCCATTCAGCCGGAAATGCCGGATCCCCTGACACCCGTCTTGGACCCGGTCCCTGCACGGAAAGGATCATATTTTTTAGTACAGGATTTTTTCTTTTCTGCCTCCTCCAACTGCGCATGTTGCCTGTTCTAGAAAATGTTTGGCGGGATTGCCGGCTGGAAATGGAAACGGGGAATTTTGACCGAAGATCACCCGAAGAGGAGTATCCGTGTATGAGGGGATAAAAATACCCGCAAACACTTGATTTCAACCTTTTCTTGCGTATGAAAAAAATATTTGTTGCGAAATTAAGCTCCTTCCATCGGCGGGTGATCAAAGAACGCTTGCCTAGGAAGGACGACTTTCAGGTCCGGCATTTGGGCGACCAACCCTGTGATCAAAGAACTTTTACCTAGGAAGGGAAAACCAAGCGTAAGGGCGGCAGGAAAGGAAGGAAAGGTCCAAATACAACGAAAAAGAGGACCGCTCCTTGGTAGCATAATTGCATAAGAACATTGGCACCAGAAAGGAGTTGTCCCTCATGGAAAAGAAGATCAAAGCCGGATCGCGGGTGACCACCGTTTTGTGTTCCCGCGTTGTCCCTCAGGGAAAAGAATATCAAAGGAGTATCCCTCGTGACCAAATGAATCCCCAAATTATTGAGAAGATCCTTTGGGGAAAATTGCAGGAAATCTTTTCAACGGTCTTGAAAATTCTATTGGAGGTCATGGATCAACAGATTGCCGAAGAATGGAATAAAAAAACGATTTCGGCTGCCCGATTAGCGAAAGCTCCAGACCGGCAGCCTCTTTGGTGAAATTAAGGCAAAGCGAAACGATTACCGTGACCGGAAACCGGAGAAGATGTCTATCTTCCGGAACGTTACTTGGACTTCGGAAGGACGGGCACGGTTGGAGAATCAGCAAGAAATAACCTCCCGCTCATAAAAACAAGGCAGATACGCATACATACAATGCGCTAAAAGCGCTGTTTGTTTAAAGACGCAGAATATTGACCAAGACGGGAGCCCTGAACGAATGTATCGGTATACATTTCCGGCATGGGGTAAAGAATTGCCCGCATACGCTTGACTCAAATTCCCCGGATGCAATCCGGTTTTCCCTGCGGGTGCGTTTCCATTCATTTTTCGGCAGCTATTTTTGCCGGCCGATCATGCTCAAAATCCTTTCAACGGTTTGCCGGTTTTTTTCTTCGATCTCTTTTTTCCTCGGGATGACGGGGAAGGCCGAGCGGTCGTCGTCCCATTGGGCGGGGAGGGGGACAGGAGCGTGCTTTTGCCATTTTTCCACCCATCCCTTCGGCAAGGGCCCGGCGGGGGACGGAAGTCCCGCCATTTCCAACCAAAGAAAAGACCAAGCCCGGGGAACGACCCGCCAGATGTCGTAGCCGCCGCCGCCGAGGGCGATCCACCGCCCACCGCAATAGCGATGGGCAATTTCGTGGGCGAGCTTGGGTATTTCCCGGTAAATGGCCGTCGAGGCGTGGAGATGGGTCAGCGGATCAAAATAATGGGCGTCGGCTCCGTTTTGGGTGATCAGGACATCCGGCCGGAAAAAATCCGCAATTTCCATGATAACCTTCCGGTAGGCGTATAACCAGGATTCATCCTCGGTAAAGGCGTCCAAGGGAATGTTGAAGCTGTAGCCGTAACCTTTCCCGACCCCCCGCTCGTAGACGCTCCCCGTCCCTGGAAAGAGGTAGCGCCCCGTTTCGTGAAAGGAGACGGTGCAGACGTTCGGATCGTCGTAAAAGGTCCATTGCACGCCGTCGCCGTGATGGGCGTCGGTATCCACATACAGGACTTTTGCTCCGTATTTTTCCCGCACATATTTTATGGCGATGGCACAGTCGTTGTATATGCAGAATCCGGAGGCTTTTCCGGGAAAACCGTGATGGAGGCCGCCCCCGGGGTGAAAGGCATGGATGCCGGCCCCGCCCATGACCGCATCCGCCGCCGTCAGCGTCCCCCCGACGATCCACGAGGCGGCTTCGTGCATGTTCGGGAACATGGGGGTATCCTCCGTGCCGAGGCCGAAGCTTTCCCCTTCTTCCTCCGACAGCCTGCCTTCCCCGGCTTTCCTCACCGCTTCGATATAGGTTTGGTCGTGGACGAGCCTCAGCTCTTCCTCCGTCGCCATCCTCGGGGGGACGATTTGTTCCTCCCCGATCGCACCGCAATGTTTCAAGAGATCCAAGGTGAGGAAAACCCTTTTTTGATTGAAGGGATGATGATCGTGAAACTTGTAGGCGAGCAGCCGGTCGGAGTAGACGAAAACCGCGCGGTCTTTCATGATTTCATCTCCGGGGGAACGGGCCAAAGGACAGCGAACCCCTTTTCGCGGATTTTGTCCGCGATCGGACGGGGATTCATGGTTCCGAGCCGGAAAACGAGAATCTTATCGTCGCTGCCCTTTTTGTCCGGATAGACGAGCACGCTGTGAATGTTCACGTGATGTTCCCGGATCAGACCGGCCACTTCATGGAGCATCCCCGCCCGATTCGGGACCCGGACTTCGATGCGGCTTCCCGGCTGGTTGGCGCCGACCAGCTGAATGAAGGCCTCGAGCACATCCGTCTGGGTGATGATGCCGACCAGGCGGTTTTCCTTGACAACGGGCAGGCAGCCGATTCGATTTTCAAACAGGACGACCGCGGCGTCTTCGACAAAATCGAGGGGGTGGACGGTGATGACATCCCGTTTCATGATGCTTTTCACCGGCATTTGGAACACTTCTTCATGTTCCCGCGAATAAAAAACCGACGGGACGGCCGACCGGATATCCCGGTCCGTGACGATCCCGATCACCCGTTTTTCGCCGTCTACGACGGGGATGTGGCGGATCTTCTTTTCCTTCATCAACCGAAGGGCCCTTTCGATCGGATCGGTTTCTTTTAACGTGTGGACGTCTTTGACCATCATATCTTCAACGAGCATCCTTGTTCACCTCGCGAAAAAAGGGTCTGGCGAAAGGCGAGCCCCGCCCGGGCCAAGGCGGTATCAGTACATGTACCGGTTCCGGAAACGGAGCCTGTCGAATTTTTCGATGGATTCCCGGTCCACGTTTTTTCCGATGCGGACCATCAGACAGTTTGCCGGGTGGGAACAGATCTCCGGATCATCGGTGGCAAACCATACGAGCCCGCCCGCGTTCATCATTTTTTCCATCACCTTCCGGTATTCCCAAACGTCCAGCCCGGTTCCCTTCAAATCCCAGTGCCAGTAATATTCCGTCGTGATGATAATGTAATTTTCCATCGCCTCGTCCATCATGGCCAGCCGCAGCATTTCCTTCCCGACGGATTGGCCGCGGTAGGGAGGCGCCACTTCAATGGCCCCCAGCTCCAATAAATTTTCCATTTTTTCTTCCGCCCATCGTTCCAGCGGGTCCGGATAATGGAAGGTGACGTAGCCGACGATGGTATCTTCGTCTCTGGCGATGATGATCCGGCCTTCTTCCAATCGGGCGATTCCGATCAGGGCTTCCTTCTGTTCTTCCGGTTCGCGGAAAGCCACCAGCCCTTCATGGAATTTCAGGCCGGCGATGTGCCCGGGCTGAACGGGACCTTCAATGACCAACGTCTTTCCGTTTTTCAGTTCCAGTTTTTTTGAAAAATATTTCTTCGGATGCTCCACTGCCGCCACCCCTTTCAAGCGGATCAAAAGATTGAAAAGCGAAGGGAAAGGATTCGCTGGGCGGGATTGTTTGCAACGGAAGCGCGACGGAAAATGGCGCGGCTTTTGCCGGAACGCGCCGCTGCCGTCCGTGCCGGATGAAAGCCCTTACTCAACATTAGTATAACAGGAACCGGCGGAGGAGGGGAACAAGATGTTGGCGAAAGATTTACAAATGAATGAAAAAACGGGGAAAAACAAAAATTGAGAATTGTAGTTTTCTATACTATAATAATCTTTGTAAACGTTAACAGAGGGGTGAATGGGTTTGAAATTGGAAACGCTGCCGGTCAAACAAGGGGACTACAATCTGAAGAACTATGAAGAAGCCTATCGGAATTTTCGCTGGGAAACGATCGAAGCGGACTTTTCCTGGCATAAGACGGGAAAAGTCAATATGGCCTACGAGGCGATTGACCGTCATGCGGAGGGATTCCGCAAAAACAAGATCGCCCTTTATTTCCGGGACCAGAACCGTTACGAAAAGTATACGTTTAAGGAAATGAAAGAATTGACCAACAAGGCGGCCAACGTTTTAAAGGATATGGGCGTGGAAAAGGGGGACCGGGTCTTCATCTTTCTGCCCCGTTCTCCGGAATTGTACTTCGCCCTGCTCGGGGCCATCAAGCTAGGGGCGATCGTGGGGCCGCTGTTTGAGGCCTTCATGGAAGGCGCCGTCCGCGACCGCCTGCAGGACAGCGGCGCGAAAGTGCTCGTCACGAATCCCGAACTGTACAAAAGGGTCCCCGTCCAAGATCTGCCGGATTTGAAAAAGATCTTGCTCGTCGGGGAAAAGATTGAAGAAACGGATCGGATCGCCGATTTCAACAGGCGCATGGCCGAGGCCGACAGGCATTTGGACATCACCTGGGTCGGCCGGGAGGACGGTTTAATCCTTCATTACACCTCCGGTTCGACGGGGAAACCGAAGGGCGTGCTCCATGTTCATAACGCCATGATCCAGCATTACGCGACCGGAAAATGGGTGCTGGATTTGAAGGAAGACGATGTTTATTGGTGCACCGCCGACCCGGGCTGGGTGACGGGGACTTCTTACGGCGTGTTCGCCCCATGGCTGAACGGCGCATCCAGCGTGATTGTCGGCGGCCGGTTCAGCCCCGATGACTGGTATAAAACGATCGAAGATTTCCGGGTGACGGTTTGGTACAGCGCCCCGACGGCATTCCGGATGCTGATGGGCGCCGGGGACGAGCTGGTCAAAAAATATGATCTATCCTCCCTGCGCCATATTTTAAGCGTCGGCGAGCCGCTGAACCCGGAGGTGATCCGCTGGGGGTATAAAGTGTTCGGGCGGCGGATCCATGATACTTGGTGGATGACGGAAACGGGAGCGATTTTAATCAGCAATTATCCGTGCATGGAGATCCGCCCGGGCTCGATGGGAAGACCGATTCCCGGGGTGGAGGCGGCCATCGTCGATGATCAGGGGAACGAGCTGCCCCCGTACCGGATGGGCAATTTGGCGATTAAAAAAGGCTGGCCGTCCATGATGCGGCAAATTTGGAACAACCCCGCCAAATATGAATCCTACTTCCTCCCGAACGGATGGTATATTTCCGGAGATACCGCCTATATGGACGAAGATGGATATTTCTGGTTCCAAGGGAGAAAAGACGATGTCATTCTTACTTCCGGCGAGCGGGTCGGCCCCTTTGAAGTGGAAAGCAAGCTGGTCGAGCACCCCGCCGTCGCCGAAGCCGGCGTCATCGGCAAGCCGGATCCGGTGAGGGGGGAAATCATCAAAGCCTTCATTTCCCTGCGGGAGGGGTACGAACCTTCCGAGGAATTGAAAGAAGAAATCCGCCAATTTGTCCGGCAGGGGCTCGCCGCCCACGCCGCGCCGCGGGAAATCGAATTCCGCGACAAACTTCCGAAAACCCGGAGCGGAAAAATCATGCGCCGGGTGCTGAAGGCGTGGGAACTGAATCTCCCCGCCGGGGATTTGTCCACAATGGAAGATTGACGGGAAGCGGATTTTCGGGAAACCGCCCTTGCCGCCGGAGGGTTCGGCTGAAAAAAGCAACCCCGTTCCGAAACGTTCGGAACGGGGTTTCCTTCTATCATCGCGGAAGAAATCGGATTGCCAAGAATCGGGAGTCCGTCCCGGGCGTCCCCGGATCGCCCGCGGGGAAAAGCGGCCATCCTCCCTCATTCTCCGGATGAGGGAGGCGGTTCCCCGGGAACAACCGGGGAAGTGCCGGGGGGATCTCCCTGATTGCCGGGGCCGCTTTCGTTCCGGAAGGAGCCGGCGGCGACGATGTTGCTCAACGGCGATTCCTTCCCGGCTATATCCACGGCCGTCACGGCGAACTGCCCGGATCCGCGGACCGGGAAAGCGAGCTGTTCCCCCGCCCGGATGCTGGCCAGCACCCGCACCTTTTCCCCGTTGTTCACCAGGTAAACCCGGTAGCCGACGATATCCTTTTCCGGATGGGCCTTCCAGCGGATGGTTTGCCCGGACATTGTGATGTTTACGGGAGAAGGAATCTTTCCGTTTTCTTCCATGACCGCATCCGGGATTAAAATTTTGGACCATCTGCCCGTGTTCGGCAGCAATTGCCGCGGATCCTTCAAGTTCGGCGCCATTTCTTTGACGAATTCGGGGCGGAGGATCCATCCTTCCTGAACGAATTCCCTCGGGGTCGAATCCAGGGCAAGATATTTTTTGCCGCCGATCGCCACATATTTCCCCAGGATCAGGTTGTCATCCGTTTTTGTCGGAGCGTATTTGGCGATATAATAGTCGGAAGCGGTCAACCCGGCTTTCGCGCATGCCGCCGAAGGAAGGAGGCCGGAGACCGCGCAATAGGTCCGCTTGACGATTCCTCCGGACATTCGGAACCGTTCCTTCGGGGCGATGAAATCCGGATCCGCATCGTAGGCCGCGTTCATCAGCTGGGCCCACAGGCGGAGGTGGACGCTCCGGTAGGATCCGGGGATCGTTTTCGGCGTGTCATAGCCCATCCAAATGCCGGCCGTGACGTTGGGGTTCAAACCGACGAACCAGATGTCCCTCGTCTCCTGGGACGTCCCCGTCTTGCCCGCCCAGTCGGCGGAAAACTTCAAATAGCTTGGAAGGGCCCTTGCCGTCCCGCCCCTTACCACATCCCGCATCATATCGATGGTTAAATAGCTGGCCTGCGGGGAGTAGACTTCGACCGGTTCGCTTTTGTGCTCGTAAATGACCTTTCCTTCGCCGTCGACGATTTTTTCGATCATGTAGGCATCGACAAATTTCCCGCCGTTGGCGAAGGTGCTGAAGGCGTTCGTGTTTTCTTCGACGGAAACCCCGTATCCCAGCGCCCCGAGTGCCATCGACAAGTTGGAGTAATCGGACGGCGTCAATTTGGAAAACTTCATTTTTTCCAAGTAATGCTCTACGGGGTTTTTCGGCAATACCTTTTGATACAGGTAGACGGCGGAAACGTTGTACGAATGTTTCAGCGCCTCCCGGGCGGGAACGAGGCCGTAATACCGGTTTTTGGTGAAGTTGGACGGCCGGTACACGCCGCTTCCCGTCGGAATGGCCAGGGGCACGTCCGCCAGGACCGAACCGGGGGAGGCGATCCCCATGTCGATCGCCGGGCCGTAGACGAGGAGCGGCTTCATCGTCGAACCGTTTTGCCGGTAGGCCTGGGTGGCGTGGTTCAAATTTTCCCGCTCGTAATCCCTGCCGCCGACGAAGCTGAGGATTTTCCCCGTTTTGTTCTCGATTAAAACGGCCCCCACTTCCATCGGCTCCGCCACGGTTTTCCTTTCCCCGGTTTCCGGATCGTCCACCGTTTCCCGGAGATCGGGGCCGTAGCCATTAAAGTTTTTTACCACTTGCTGCCATTTGTCGTAAATCTCCTTGTCGATCGTCGTGTAAATTTTGTAGCCGTTTTGCCGGAGATTCTTGTAGGCCAGCGATTGATATTGCCGGTACAGGACCTCGCTGTTTTCGATGTCTTCATCGGTGTAGCCGTCTTCGGTATAAAGTTTTTTCATCAAGATTTCCACGGCCCGCCGTTCCACTTCCATCGTCAAATAAGGATATTTTTCCAGCGGTGATTTTTGCGGCGGGATGAAATCTTTGACGATGTCGTATTTCAGGGCCTCTTCATATTCTTTTTTGGAAATGGCCTTCGTTTCATACATCCGTTTCAACACGGTTTTGTAACGGTTCAAGCCGTACTGCAGGTATTTTTGCTCCTTCAGCTTGCCTTCTTTGGTAAAGGGCGTGTAGCGGAACGGGCTTTGGGGAAGGCCGGCGATGTAGGCCGCCTGCGGAAGATTTAAATCCTTCGCGTCCACGCCGAAGATTCCCTTGGCGGCCGCCTGGACTCCCGCGATGTTTTTCCCCGAGGAATTTCGCCCGAAGGGGGCCACATTCAAGTAGGCTTCCAAGATCTCCTCTTTGCTGAAAAATTTTTCCAGCCGGAGGGCGAGCAAAATCTCTTTCGCCTTCCGTTCAAAGGAAACTTCATTCGTTAAAATTTGGTTTTTAATTAATTGCTGGGTCAAGGTGCTTCCGCCGGATTGGACGGCGGAGTTGCTCACTTCCTGGAACAGGGCGCGCATTACCGCCTTCGGGACGACCCCGTTATGCTCCATGAAGTTTTCGTCTTCGGTGGCAATGACCGCCTTTATGAGATATTCGGAAACCTGGCCGATTTTTACCTCTTCCCGTTCCACATCCGAACGAAGTTTCCCTAAATATTCATTGCCGGCAAAATAAACTTCCGACGGTTCTTCATAATCGTAAATATCCTTTTTCATGCTTTCGTAGGAGCGGATCTTTTCATCCTTGACGAGGGAGGCGAAGTATCCGGCGCCCACCCCGGCCGCCGCGGCGATGCCGAGAACCGCGAAAATCATGAAAAGAAGGAGGAGATTCCAAACCACGGAATAAGTAATGCGAAATAATTTCAAAGTTTTTGGGTCGGTAACCCTTTCCTTGATGACAGCATACAGGGACTTTACTTTATCCCATCTTTCATTTCCCATGCGCATTCCCCCTAAAATCATATCCATTATAGCATAGATGGGGGCGGAGATTTGACAAGAATATCTTTCTTATGCTAAATGTAATTGGTAAGAAACGTTCCATATTCGGGCGATGACAGGGGCCAGTAGTTCTTCTATCCCTGTTTTCAGAGAGCTGATGGCCGGTGCGAATCAGCACAAATAGAAGAATGAATTACCCCCTGGAGCATTCACTGTGAACATGGAAGTAGCAGTGGACGGGAAAAACCGTTATCTTTCAAAGTGGAGGAGTTTTCCTCAAGTTGGGTGGTACCGCGGATTTTATTCGTCCCTTCGTTTACGAAGGGATTTTTTTATGAATCGGGAAAAAATGCCGCCGGACCTGTCCGCCGGGAGATGAAAAAGGCCTTCGGTTTCGCCGGATGGTCCGGACCCGAATTCCCATCCGGCGCCACGGCCCGTTTTAAAAAGAACATCGGTTTTTGCCGGTTTATCCGGCGAAAAAGAAGCAATACATCGAACAACCTTTTGGAGGGATGCAGGATGAACTTGTTTGAAGACTTGAAATTCAGGGGACTAATCAACCAGGTAACCGACGAAGAAGGGCTGCAAAAGCTGCTGAACGAAAACAGGATCAAATTGTACTGCGGCTTCGACCCGACGGCGGACAGCCTGCACATCGGCCATTTGCTCCCGATCTTAACCTTGCGCCGTTTCCAGCTGGCGGGACATCAGCCGATCGCCCTCGTGGGCGGGGCGACCGGCCTCATCGGCGACCCGAGCGGGAAAAAATCGGAGCGGTCGCTGAATTCGGTGGATGTCGTCCGGCACTGGAGCGAACGGATCAAGGAACAGCTCTCCCGCTTCCTCGATTTCGACCGTCCGGACAATCCGGCCATTTTGGCCAACAACTATGACTGGATCGGGGAAATGGACGTCATCACGTTTTTACGGGACATCGGGAAAAACTTCAGCGTAAACTATATGCTGGCGAAGGACTCGGTGCAGTCGCGGATCGAGGGGGGCATTTCCTTCACCGAATTCAGCTATATGATCTTGCAATCCGTCGATTTTTTGAATTTGTACGAAAAGGAAAACTGCCAGCTGCAAATCGGCGGAAGCGACCAATGGGGGAACATTACGGCGGGATTGGAACTGATCCGGAAGAAGACGCAGGATGCGAAAGTTTTCGGCATGACGGTTCCCCTCGTAACGAAGGCCGACGGAACCAAATTCGGTAAAACGGAAGGCGGCGCGGTCTGGCTGGATCCGGAGAAAACGACGCCCTACGAATTTTATCAATTCTGGATTAATACCGATGACCGGGACGTCGTCCAATATTTGAAATATTTCACCTTCCTTTCCAAGGAAGAAATCGGGGAACTGGAACGGGCGACGCAAGAAATGCCGGAAAAACGGCTGGCCCAAAAAGCCCTCGCCGAAGAGGTGACAAGGCTCGTCCACGGGGATAAGGCCCTCCGACAGGCGGTAAAAATATCCGTGGCCCTGTTCTCCGGCGATTTGAAAAAATTAACCGCCGATGAGGTGAAGCAAGGATTTAAGGATGTGCCTTCCTACACGTTAACCGAGCCGGAAATCCCGCTCGTCGATCTTCTGGTACAGGCCAACATCTCGCCGTCGAAGCGCCAGGCGAGGGAAGACATTGCCAACGGCGCCATCTATATTAACGGGGACCGGATTACCGATCTCCAATATACGGTTTCCGGAAAAGACAAGATTGAAAATCAATTCATCATCATCCGCCGGGGAAAGAAGAAATATTTCCTCATCCGGGCGTAAAATCCCTGTGAAATCCTTTGTTAGTCTGTGGAAGCCCGCCGGAACGGGGAAGAGGGAGTGGGATTTTTGGTCAAACGGCCCCTTCCCCCGCGGCCGGCGGGCCGCCCCCGGCAGGAATCCGGCGCGGCGTTTTCGAAATTTTTCTTTAATTCCCGTCCACAGCGTGCGGAAGTTCGGCGGATTGTACAGCGGGATGAATCATCGTTTTTAAGGGGGGAAAAGGGATGCGGGAAATTCCCTTTGCGAAAATCGATCATATCAAGGTCGGCCATGCCCAAAATCTGGAGGCGGGAACGGGCTGTACCGTCGTCCTCTGTGAAAAAGGGGCTGCGGCGGGCGTCGACGTGCGGGGAAGCGCGCCGGGGACGAGGGAAACGGATCTTTTGAACCCGATCCATCTCGTCGAACACGTCCACGCCGTCCTGCTGACCGGCGGAAGCGCCTTCGGGCTCGATGCGGCGTCAGGGGTCATGCGCTATTTGGAAGAAAAAAACATCGGGCTCGATGTGGGCGTGGGGAAGGTGCCGATCGTTCCGGCCGCCGTCCTTTTCGATCTGAATTTGGGGGATCCCGGCGTCCGTCCTGACATGGGGATGGGCTATGAAGCTTGCCGAAACGCTTCCAAGGACAACACCGAAGAAGGGACGGTCGGGGCGGGCACGGGGGCGACCGTCGGCAAGCTGTACGGGCCTTCATTCGCCATGAAGGGAGGGCTCGGAATGTACGCGCTGCAGGCCGGCCCCCTGCAAGTCGGCGCCCTCGTCGCCGTCAATTGCTTGGGCGACGTGGTGGATCCGGAAACGGGGAAAACCGTGGCCGGGCTCTATGATTTCCGGGAAGGAAAATTTTTGTCGACGGAAGCGGAAATCATGAACGGCGCGTCCAATCCCCATTTGCTGAACGGGAACACGACCATCGGCGTCGTGGCCACCAACGCCAAATTGACGAAGGGCCAGGCGGCCAAGATCGCCCAGATGGCCCATGACGGATTCGCCCGGACGATCCGTCCGGTTCATACGATGTACGACGGGGATACGATCTTCGCCATGGCGACGGGGGAAGCCGAGGCGGACATCCACGCCGTCGGCGTTCTGGCGGTCAAATGCGTGGAAAGGGCCGTGGTCCGCGCGGTGAAAAAGGCCCGCTCCCTGCACGGCTATGTCAGTTTCGGCGATTTGGAAAAGAAGTCCGGAAACGATTCGTAATGCCCGGTTTTGCGTTGCCGTTTTCCTCCCGGCAAAAAAGCTCCCTTCATCCGAAGGGAGCTTTTGCCGTGTTTTCACTATTTTTTCGCCAGTTCCAGCACCGCGTCCTTCCCGGCTTCCACCCGTTCCGGCGCGACGGGGGCGACCGATCGGAAATCTTGCGGATTCGTAATGATCACGGGCGTAATGGTGCTTTTTGCTTCTTTGGCGATATAATCCAGATCAAATGTGACGAGCAGATCGCCTTTTTTTACTTTATTTCCCGCCTCCACATGGACCGTGAAGCCGGTTCCTTTTAAAGCGACGGTTTCCAGCCCGATATGGATCAGGATTTCCGCCCCGTTTTCCGCCTTTATTCCGAGGGCGTGCTTGGTCGGGAAGACTTGAAGGATTTCTCCGTCCGCCGGGGAAACCACCTTCCCTTCCGAAGGCCGGATTGCGATGCCCTCACCCATCATTTTTTGGGAAAAAACCGGATCCGGCACCTTTTCCAGGGGAACCGTTTCCCCGGAAAGAGGGGCAAAAACTTGAAAATTGTCATTTCCTGAAGATTTATTTTTGCCGAACCATTTTTTAAACAATGAAAAGACCCTCCCAAAAAAATGTCACAGAAGTATTATACACCTTTTCAAAAAGAAAACCCAAGCAAACGCCGGCACATCCCTTGTCCCCGGGCTTAAATTTTTGCGGATCAAAAGAAACCGGCCGCTCCCGCCCCGGAGCGGCCCCGGTTCCGATCGTGTGAAAACGTTTAAAAATATGATATACTGAATGGGAAGATCCAGCGTATGCAAAATATAACTTTTGATGTGAATAATATCACAATTTTCCTTATCTTTCAATATCCGAAACCCGGTTTCGATGAGGTGGCAACGATGTACCGACTGAAGCAGATCTACGAAGCGTTGGAACGATTGGAGGAAAAAACGGGGCAAGGCGTTTCCGCCCGAGAACTCGGCGATTTCCTGAAGATAGACCGGACAACAGCAAGCCGTTATTTAAATGATTTGGAAAGGCAGGGGAAGGTGGTGAAAATCCCGGGAAAACCGGTGAAATACAAAACTGCATCCGCCGCGAAGACCTTTCCGTACGCCGGGGGGGATTTCTCCCTGCCGCCGGAATCGCAGGGGAGCTTGCAGCCGATTGTCGAAGCCGGCCTTGCCGCCCTGCTGTATCCGGGCAAATCCCTTCCCATATTGTTGACGGGGGAAACGGGAACGGGGAAAACCCATCTGGCCGAGACCCTTTCCAAATTG
Source organism: Caldibacillus debilis DSM 16016 (assembly GCF_000383875.1). Taxonomy (NCBI): domain Bacteria; kingdom Bacillati; phylum Bacillota; class Bacilli; order Caryophanales; family Bacillaceae; genus Caldibacillus; species Caldibacillus debilis. The sequence goes on from NZ_KB912918.1 coordinate 102,351, forward strand.
ATCAGCGAAAAGGCCAACCGGCAAATCCCGTTCATCGTGTTTAACTGCGCCGATTACGCCCACAATTCGGAACTTCTCGTCGGTCAAATATTCGGCATTAAAAAAGGGGCCTTTACCGGGGCGACCGAGGATAAAATGGGCCTTGTCGAACAGGCCGACGGCGGGATCCTCTTTTTGGACGAGATCCACCGGCTTCCCCCTTCCGGACAGGAAATGCTCTTTTATTTGATGGATAAAGGGGTGTACCGCAGGCTCGGGGAAACGACGAAGGTGCGGAAGGCGAATGTGACCCTCGTGGGCGCGACGACGGAGGACCCGGGGAAGGTGCTCCTTCCCGCCCTTTTGCGGCGGTTTTCGGTGAAGCTCCATCTTCCCCCGCTTCGGGAACGGACGGCGGAAGAAAGAAAGGCGCTGATCGACCACTTTTTGAGGGAAGAAGCGGGGAAAATGAACGCGGATATCGCCATTACCGATCCTTGCCGGCAAGCCTTTTTGACCTATCCCTGCCCGGGAAATATCGGGCAGTTGAAAAGCGATATCCAGATCGCCTGCGCCAACGCCTATTTACGTTATTTAACCCAAAAAGCGGACCAGGTGACGATCACGGAGGAGGACCTTCCGGAAACGGTGAAGGAGGGAATTCCCGACCATTCTTCCCGGGGGCGGCCGATGCGGACGATCAATGTGAATCGCCCCCAAAGGGGAGAGTTTGTCTTTCCGAATATTTATCAGCGCTTGAGGCAAGCTTCGCGGAATCCGGACGATAAGGAGCGGGTGGAGAAGGTCATCCGCAGCTATATCCGGGAACTGTCGGAAAAGTATCCGGGGCGGGCGACGGACAATAGCTGGAAAAATTTGATCGATGAAGATCTCCTCGGGGCTTTGAAGGAAGCGAAAACGATATTGGCCCAGGAGCATTCCATCCGCATCGACATGAACCAGCTTTACGTCATCGGACTGCATTTGCAGAACTATCGCATCCATTTCGGCCACGAGTCTCCGAACGAGGCGCTGCCGGTCATCCAACACCCGGATGAGGCGAACCGGCTGGCGGCAAACAAACTCGCCGAATGTGTGCAAAAAAGGACCGGCATGCTTCTGCCGCGGGAAGAAATTGAACTCATCGCGTACTTTTTAAACGACGGCCGGCAGGAGGCCGGCGTCCCGGAGGAGCAAAAAATCGCCGTGATCCTTGTCACCCACGGGGAATCCACCGCCTCTTCCATGGCCGACATGACCAATGCCTTGTTGGGAAGCCGGGTGATCCACGCCGTCGACATGCCCCTTGATGTTTCCTATTTCGACATCTATGAAAAAGTGAAACAATTGATCAGCGGGCTATCCGGCGTAAAAGGCGTCCTTTTGCTCGTTGACATCGGTTCCTTGATTACGATGGGGGACAAGCTCAAACATGAATTCAATCTGCCGATCCTGACCCTTCCGGGGGTCAACTTGGCGATGGCCCTCGAAGCGGGGAGGATGTCCCTCGTCCCCGATATGTCCCTCGAAGATGTTTATCAGGCGGCGAAACGGGCGATGTCCTTGATGCTGGAAAAGGATATCAAAGGTTCCGGCGTGAACAAGCGAAGGATGATCGCAACCGTCTGTTTTACGGGGGAAGGGGCCGCCCAATTGCTGGAGACGTGGCTGGAAAACCATCTGTCCTCCCTCGATGAAGACGTGCTGATCCGTCCCGTCCGCATCGATCCGATCACGAAGGATACGAGCGTGCTCCATGATTTGAAAAAATATTACGACGTGATCGCCATCATCGGAACCGTTCCCGTTTCCTTCCCCGGCATTCCCTACATCCCGGCCTGGGAATTGCTGAAGCAGGAAGGAATCTCCCGGCTCACCAAGCTGCTTGAGGTGACGAGGCCGGCCCCGAGGATGGAAGAACAACGGGAAAAGGAAGAAGAGGAAGACGTATTTCAGCTGATTGTCCGGGGGCTGGGAGAAATCGTCACCTGCGTCAATCCGAAAAGCATCACCAGCCTGTTGAAGGAATGCATGCCGGCCATAAAGGCCTACTATTCCTGGGATCCGGACCGGGAATTGGGGATGTGGATGCATATCGGGGGATTGATCGACCGGATCATTTCCGCCCGGATCCAAAACCAGGAGGAGCAATTGGTGAAAAACATCCCGATCGACCGCACCGTCGCCGTCAGCGAAGAAGAGGCGAAGGTTTGGGAGCCATTGCTGAAAAAAATCGAAAAAACCTTTCATATCCGGATCCCGGAATTGATCAAAAAAGAATTGGTGAGACTGTCCCGCTGATGTGTGCAAGATTTTTGCACACATTATTTTTTTGCCCGCCTTTCCCTTGTTCCGGCCGCGTTTTTTTCAGTTGGCACGCAATTTGCATAATAAAAAGGATGAAAGGAAACTTTAATCAATATAAAAGGAGGGGAGTGCTTGAAAAGATTTTTCCTCGGTTATGCCCTGGCGTTTTCGGCGGTTTGGATCGGTTACGGAATCTATTCCGCGTTTGCCGGTTTTCCGCATGCGGCGGCGCTTCTGGTCTTCGGCCTCGCTTTTTCGGCCGTCCTGTTTCTGGCTTCATGGTTTTCCTATTGGTTAATGGGTTATTACAAAAATGCGGATCAATTGACGGAAAAGATACTCGGCAAAAAATGAAAGGAGAGTTCTGGATGGAAAACAAACCCATCAAATTGATCATTTTATGCAGCTGGGGGGCGACATCCAGCCAACTGGCCAAAAAAGTGCAGGAAGCTGCGGAAAAAAGGGGCATCGCCTTGGAAGCCCATGCCGGCGGAACCGGGGAATTTAAACAAAAGGCGGGAGAATACGACGTGGCCTTGCTGGAACCGCAGGTGCGCCACTTGAAGCGGGAAGTGGAAAAAACGGCTGAAGCCCACCAAATTCCCGTAGAACTGGTGGATCAACGGGCCTTCGCATTGATGGACGGGGACAAGGTCCTCGACCAAGTATTGAAAATTTTAAATAAATGAAGGACGGTTAAGAAAATCGGGAGGGAAATGAAATGATAGAATGGATGGAAAACCATTTGATGGAACCCTTGGGTCGGATGGCCCAAAACAAATATTTGCAAGCGATCCGCGACGCCTTCGTCATCTTCGCATTGCCGGTCATCCTCACCGGAGCCCTGTTTTTGATCATCGCCAACCCGCCGACCTCTTTGAACTGGGGCATCATCGATGCGTGGGAAAACGCCGTCAAACCGATACAAGGGCAATTGCTGTTTCCCTTTAATCTCACCTTCGGGATCATGGCGTTGACCGTCGCCTTCGGGGTCGGTTACAGCCTGGCGAGCCGGGAAGACATGGACGCCGTCATGGCCGGCATTTTGTCGATGCTTGCCTTTTTCATGACCGCCTTCCCAGTTGTCGACATTACGAAGGTGCCTTTCGGGGACGTCCTGAATTATTTGGGCGGACAAGGTTTGTTTGTGGCCATTATTTTAGGGATCTTAACCACGGAATTTATGCGTTTCCTGCTCAATAAAGGCATCACCTTCAAGATGCCGGACGGCGTTCCGCCCTATGTCATGCGGACGTTCAGGGCGCTTCTGCCGTTCATGATCATCCTTCCGCTCGTCTGGATTTTGGCTTGGATTGTCTGGGCGAATTTCAAGGTCACCATACCCCAATTGGTGCTTGATTTGTTCAGCCCGCTGGTCGCCGCGTCCAACTCGTACTGGGCGGCATTGGGCATGATTTTGCTCATGCTCATCCTGTGGTCCCTGGGCATCCACGGAATGAACGTCGTTTCTTCCGTCGCCTATCCTTTCTGGATGACCCAATTGGCGGAAAACGCCGAAGCGGTGAAAAACGGCGCCGAGGCGACCGGGATCGTCACCGAGCCCTTCTTCCACATGTTTACCCATATCGGCGGTTCCGGTACGACCTTGGGCTTGACGATTTTGATGCTGTTTTCCGCGTCCGCGCAAATCCGGCAAGTCGGAAAAACGGCCATCATTCCGGCGTTGTTTAACATTAACGAACCGGTCATTTTCGGTCTGCCGATCGTCCTGAACCCGCTGATGATCATTCCCTTTATCTTGGGTCCGGCGATCGTCGTCACGTTAAACTACATCCTGTTTGCGACGGGCATCCTTCCTCCGGTCATTTTGCAGCCGCCGTTTACGGTGCCGATTTTCTTCGGCGGTTTTATCGCCACCGGCGGATCCGTGCTCGCCGGATTGGTGCAAATCGTGAATGTTCTGATCGCCACTGCGGTTTATTATCCGTTCTTCAAACGCTATGAAAAACAGCTGGCGGAAAGTGAAAAGGCCAATGCCGAACAAGCCGCGGCGGAATAATCCGCCGCGGAATCAGCAACAGCTTTGAATCTGCAGCATTTAGGAGTGGATGGAATGAATTATGAAGAGACGATGATGCAGCTGATCCTCCATGGCGGAAACGCCAGGGGGGCGGCTTATGAAGCCTTGGATAAGGCGGAGGAATATCAATTTGACGAAGCGGAAAAATTGCTCCAGGAGGCCCACGAAGAATTTTTAAAGGCCCATAAGTTTCAAACCCAGCTGATCCAAAGCCAGGAGGAAGGGACGGTCCCGAGCTTTTTCATGATCCATGCCCAGGACCATGTCATGACCGCCCAGGCGGAACTGCAGCTGATTAAGCGGCTGATCCGCCAGATCCGGCAGATCGAAAAGTTCGAAAAGCGCCTGGAGGAATTGGAAAAGAAGCTTGGGCAAAACGAATAGGAGCAGGCAAGGAATCGCGGGCTCCTACTGCAGAAAACCCGGAAGACCTCCGGGTTTTTTGTTTTTTCTGAATGGATAAGAAACGATCGGCGAAAAAAGAATGTATCCGGCGGGGCGCCCGGCAAAAGAAGGGGCGGAAGTCCGGCAAGGGCGGGGGAATGCCGGGGGCGGCACAAATCCGTTGGCGAGAGTGATGGGCCGGTGTGACAGCGGGTGAACCGGAGGACGAAAGGGGGACTTCGGCAGGAAATCCGGGATCGCTGTCGAAAGGCTATCCCAGGGAGGGGGGATTCCATGAAAAAGGAAGATTTCGTGAAGGAACTGCAATTTTTGCACAAAAATTTGTCCCATTATTTGACCTATTGGCCCGCCGGGAAGGAGGTATGGAAACCGGCGGAAAATTCCTTTTCGTTGCTGGAGCTGGCCTGCCATCTGTATCATCTTCCCGGGGACTATGCCCTGATTTTGGGCGGAAAGCTGAAGGAACTGGAAGAAAAATCAACCGGGGAACGGGAAGAGAAGGGAGCGGACGATTTAAGGGCGGTGCTGGATCACGGCATGGCGGCCCTGTTTTCCGCGATGGCTTCCTTGTCCGATGAGGAATGGGAGACAAAACGGTTCCCCTGTCCGTTTTATCCTTCGGCGACGGCCAAAAAACATCTGTTTCAACTGATTACTCATATGCACCATCATCGCGGCCAGTTCCACCTGTATCTCAAACAGTTGGGACAGCCGGTAGACACGGGAACCGTTTATTACGGCCAGACGGAGGAACAATTTTCGTAAGGAGAAACAGAACAAGCCGGCCAATCCGTGATAGAGAAGGAATTTTTCTAAAGGAAAGCCGGGCGACCAAAGGGCCTGGCACCCCGGGCGGAAACGCGCTTCCCGGGCAGCGGCGTCCGCCGGTTCCGCCCGGGATCGAACGATGAAGTCCAAGAAATTTGCATGAAAAGTAGCGAATGGGAAAGGGGTCGTATTGCCAAGACCCGAGTCCGCCGTGCGGGTCACAAAAAATTCGATCGAATGCCGGGAAAAATGAATGATGCCGGTCCCGTCCTTGCTTTTTGCAAGTCCGGTCCGGCTTTTTTTTTTAAAGGGAGACGCCGGAAACGAGGCGGTACGTCCCGTTTTTGACCCGGGCGACCCGGGATTGCCCGGTCCCCCTGATTTCGCAGAAAAACGGACGGCCGCCCTTCCCGGAAATCTCATAAAAACGAAGTTCCACCCCGACTGCAGGCAAAGCGAGATAAGGGCCGTATTCGTCCTGCCCGGAAGCGGCGCCGGCATCTGTCCCGAACAGGCGGACGAACTTCCGGAGCGCGTTTTCCGGCCGTTCCGCGGCGTATCCGATCACGGAAAGGGAAGGTTTCGCCCCGCCGTGGATCATGAACTTTCCCAATCCGGCCTCCCTTTCCCTTTCATCGGCGCCCCATTGGATAAAGAAAGGATAACGGCAGTCGTCCTCCTTCTCATCCCGGACAAACAGCATGGACCAGGTCAAGGGCCTTCCGTCCTTTCCCCGCCGGCTTCCGGGAAAGGGGCCGACCGGCTGCAAGCCCCTGCTTTTTAAAATTTCTTCCGTCTCCTTGATGTCCCGCGTCCGGATGGCGATTTGGGAAAACCCTTCCCCGTCTTTCGCGTCCTTGACGATTTGCCGGATGAGGGGATTGCCGCTTCTTTCCGCCCGTTCCCTGTCGGCGAAGCCGATCCATTCGATGTATCTTAAATCCCGGAAATAGCAGAGACAATTGTAGGTCCCCCATTCTTCGTGCCTTCCGCCCTCGATCGCCTGAAAACCAAGCCCCGCAAAACTTTCCTTCGCCTCTTCCGGTCGAAGGGTGAAATGCACGAGATGATCGAATTTCCAGTCCAACGCTTCCCCCGCCTTTCCGTTATGTCTTTTGCTTTCATATTAAAACAATTTCCGGAAAAAAATCCACTCCGGGGACTGTTTTGTCCGGAGCGGGCGCCGGTTGTTTCGTTCCGGAGAAAAGGAAAATCCCCCCGCCGTCCGTTAAATTCCCGCAATCCTTGCGGGGAAACATCGGCGGAAAGCCTGAAAGGAACGGATCCGCCGTCCAGAATTTCCGCAAATTTCCGGACAAAAAGAACGGATGGCTCCCGCGATCCGCCCGCAGGCGGGTTTCCCTTTCCGGAGGGGGAAGATTTAAAAAAATTTGAAGGTTTGCGTGCCGGGAATTGGTTCCGCCCGATCCTTTTTGTAAAATAAATATAGATTCAAAAAAGGGGGAAATGACGTGAAGAAAACATTGCAGGGGACAACCGTCCTACATAATGGCGTGAAGATGCCCTATTTCGGTTTCGGTACGTACAAGGTAAAGGAAGGGGAAGAAGTCTACAACGCCGTTAGGACCGCTTTGGAAACCGGATACCGCCTGATCGATACGGCCGCCCTTTACGAAAATGAAGAAGGGGTTGGCCGCGCCATCCGGGACAGCGGCATCCCGCGGGAAGAGATCTTTGTCACGACGAAGGTCTGGAACAGCGACCAAGGCTATGATTCCACATTACGGGCCTTTGAAACCAGTCTGAAAAAATTGGATATCGGCTATATCGACCTGTATTTGATCCATTGGGCGGTCAAAGGGAAATACTTGGACACGTGGAAGGCCCTTGTCGAGCTGTATAAGGAAGGAAGGGTCCGGGCGATCGGCGTCAGCAATTTCCAAATCCATCATTTGCAAGACATCATGGATCATTTTGATGAAATTCCGACGGTCAACCAAGTGGAGCTCCATCCCTATTTGACCCAGGAGGAACTGCGGGAATTTTGCGCCAAGCACAATATCAAGGTGGAGGCCTGGTCGCCCCTCGGCCGCGGCCGGCTTTTGGATCTCCCCGAATTGAAGCGGATCGCCGAGAAGTACGGGAAGACGCCGGCCCAAGTGGTTTTGAGATGGCATGTGCAAAATGACATCATCGTCATCCCGAAGTCGGTCCATCCGGAGCGGATTAAAGAAAATGCCGATATCTTCGATTTCGAACTGAGCGACGAGGATATGGCGGCGATCAACCGCCTGAACCGGAACGAACGTTTCGGCAAAGACCCGGATCATGTGGACTTCTGATTGCCGTTAAAAAAAGAGCGGAGGATTTTTCCGCTCTTTTCCTTTGTCTTTTCCGGGTTTCCGCGGCTATCCCTTTGCAACCGGCGGGGCGTTTGAGGCGTTCCCCGCCTTTTTCTTTTCCGCCGAAAAATCCGGATGCCGCATTTCCGGGTCCTTCAGCATCCGAGGGATATGCGAAGATGTGAACGTCCGAATTTCGCCAGGCAATCCCGGTAAAATGTCAAATCCGGCCCTGCTTTCTTCGCCAAAACTTGCCGCTCGATCACCTTTTCGCCGAGCCAGTTCATCCTTTCGGCCATTCCATCTTTTTTATTCCGCGGTTGTTCCGTTTTGCTCCATACCCTTCCAGCGGAAAATCGGCGGATCGTCCACATAAGGGGCCTCCACCTCGATGGTCTCTCCGGAGAAAGGATGGACGAAGGTCAAAAATTTGGCGTGGAGGGCCTGCCGCGGGAACACGGGCTTGCCTCCGTACAACACGTCCCCGGCCAAGGGATGGCCGATATAGGAAAAATGGACGCGGATTTGGTGGGTGCGTCCCGTCTGCAGGCGGCAGGAAACGATGCTCAAATCCCGGCCGGCATCGTAGCCGATCGCCTCATAGCAGGTAACGGCCTCCCTGCCCGTTCGGGAAACCCTCCGTTTGGACGGATGATGCCGGTCGCGGCCGATTTTTTCCGCAATGGTCCCCCGGCTGTTTTTGAGCCTGCCGTGGACGATGGCATAATAGGTCCGCTTGATTTTTCCCGAAGCCAGTTGTCGGTCGAGGAGGGCCTTCGCCAGCGGGTGTTTGGCGAAAAGAACCGCCCCCGTCGTATCCTTGTCCAGCCGGTGGACCGCCTGGATATAGCGGCTGTCCCCCTTTTTCGCCAGATAACCGGCAAGTATGTTGGACAAAGTGCCTTCGACCGTTTTTCCGTCCGGATGGATCAGCATGTTTGCCTTTTTGTTGGCAACGAGCAAATGCTCATCTTCGTAAAGGATCGAAACTTCCCCTTCCGACGGGACGATTTTCGCCGACGGTTCCGCAAAGATCGGCAGGGTCAGCTCGTCGTTTTCCTGCAGCCGGTCGGAAAATCGTCCCGATTTGCCGTTCAGCGACAGCCGGCCGCTCATCCGGTACAGATGGAGGAATTTTCGCGGGAAGTTCCATATTTCCTTGAGCAATTGTTCCACCGTCATTCCCGCCCATTCCTTCGGAATGGTGACCTTGAAATAGGACTGGATCGGCGGACCCTGTTCCATGATGTTCACCGCCTTTCTTTTTCCGCCGCAGTTGGTATCTCCGTTTCCGCTTTGTCCGCTTGGGGAACCGCCGTGGTCCGGCGTTGTGCCGCGCAAAATGGCCGAAAAGCGGATCCGCCGTGATTCGCGGGCGTTCAGCGAAAAGGGACGGAAACCTCCCGTTAAATCCTAAAAAATGCCCGCGCGGCCGCAATGGCGCCGGCAGAAGGAAAGAAAAAGGGGAAGGCAAAACGGCCTGTTCCTGAAATCAGGACCTTCCCCTCTTCCCGGCCATGCTTTTCCCCGCTGTTATTTTAAAACATTTTCCTCGAACCATTGTTCAAAGACCTCTTTTTCGTTATATCCGACAATCCGGGCGGATTCTTTGCCGTTCTCGAAATGGATGATGGTCGGCGTCGCCTCGATATCGTATTGTTCCCATCCTTCTTCGAATTCCAGCAAATTGAATAATTTTAAGTCGATCCCCAAATCGTTGCTGAGGGGGACGACGATCGGCGTCGTTTTTCTGCAATAGCTGCAGGTCGGGCTGTAAAAATAGACCGTCTCATCGTTGCCGTCCTTCAATTGGGCGGCCAATTCCTCCGGCAAAACGATGTTTTGATAATTGGGATCGTCCAGCTGGGCGATGGTTTCGCTGTGGAGGCTCGATTTTTTATACGGGTTTCCCTTTAATTTTTCCCGCTGCTGGTATACATTTAAAACCCAAATGGCGGCAAAAATAACGATGACGACGCTCAAAAAGGCGATGACTTTCTTCACCAATTGGCCTCCTTCCATTTTTTCCAGACGATGTAATTCGCCCCGGCGATCAGGATAAACGCCGTCAAGGCGAGAAAGGGGATGGTGATAAAACCGAACCAATTGATATATTGGGCCGTGCAGGGAATTCTGCCGCAGGAAATGGCGTTTTCGGTGAAAAAGGGAACCTTTTGGATCAAATAATGGTACAAGGAAATGGATCCCCCGATCACCGACAAGACCAGCGCATAAAGACTGATCCGGAAATCTTTCCGGACGACCGCCATGCCGAGCAGAACCGTCAACGGGTACATGAGAATCCGCTGATACCAGCAAAGTTCGCACGGTTCAAATTGGCGGATTTCGGAAAAATATAAACTGCCAAAAGTGGCTACAATAGAAACACACCAGCTAAAAAAAAGATAGGATTCCATCTTTTTTTGATCGTAAAACATTCGATCACCGCCTTCCGATTTCTAGTAATGATTTTAACACACTCGGCCCTTTTTTGCGTTTTCACTTTTGGAACTTTTTGCATGAAAAAAAACCTTGCGGCATGGCAAGGCTCAATGGTTTCTTTCGTTTCCTTCAGACGAAGATCGCTTCATTTTGTTCGCCGGCGGCTTTTTCGTTGGCGTATTCGGCGTAGCGGAGCAGTTCGTAAAAACAATATTCCATTCGCGTGTAGTCGTATTGGAAGTGGTAGGCATGCAAAAATTGTTCGATCTTTTTCGATAAAATGTCGTCCTTTGTCCGCACCATCAGGATGAGCAAATGGTCCCACTGGGCGAGCTTCGCGTAATGCAAGGCGCGGTCGTAATCCGCTTTATTCATGGACCCTCCTCCCTTTCAGGGGTTGTGATTATTGTGCGCGAATTTCCCCTTCTTTTACGCCCTAAAAGTTGACAATCCCCACGGAGCGGGGGATGGAATTTTTTGCCGTGAATAGGGAAACGGTCCTGCCAAATAATGAATAACAGGAAAAATCATTTCACCGGAAAAATTGCGGAAAAGAAGGGGTGCCAAGTGAAGAAATTCATTCAGCTGTTTATTTTCCTTTCCCTCGTCCTGCTTCCGTCCATGGCTTTGGCCAAGGAAGAGGACGGCTATGCAAAATACGGAAGGATAGCCACCGCCGTCGTCAGGGAAGATTATCCCGGGCAGCCGGTGACGGAATATGCCTACTTGGGCAGGGAGGAACTATCCGGAAACCGGGTTCAGGACCGGTTCCGTTTTGAGGTGAAGGAGAACGGAGTGGAAAAATTTGTGATCGTCACCGTCGTTCATGATTTGAGCAACAAAAAATTGTTGAATTTATCGGTGACGGAAGAAATGCGTAACGGATAGGGAGAGGTCGTAGGGCATTCCGGAGGGCTCCGGAAAACGCTGTCTTGCCCGATGCCGGCGGTTCCCCGATCCCGGAAGCGGGGGCCGCCATAGCCGGTATTCTTCGGCCGTCTTTCAAAGATCGGACAAGCCGGATCTGTGGGGAAGATAAACGCCGGGGAAATCGACCTTTGCCGGTGGTACGGGCGGGAAAACGCGCCGGCAAAGATCGGGCAGGCCGGACTCGCAGGCGGGAAAGGGAGCGGCCGGAGGCGTTGGAGATCGCGGGCCGCAAAAAGACCGATTGGCAAGGATGGGGCAATCAGACCTATGGACGGGAAAAACGGAAAGGCCGGACTTTGCCGTGATGGGGCGGAAGAAAGACCGCCTCGACAAAGGACCGGGCAAGCCAACCTCGCAGGCGGGAAAACCTTGGAAGAGCCGGACGTTTGCCCTAGGAAAGGCGGGAGCCGGAGAGGGGAAGGGGTTCGCCGGATCGATGGCATGAAAAACATGTCTTCGGATCCATCGGTCAAGGATCCGGATTTATTTTAACATCCGGTTCAAAAAGGCCTTCGTCCGGTCGTGTTTCGGTCCGGCGAACAGGGAGGCGGGCGGCCCCGATTCGATGATTTCCCCCCGGTCCATGAAAATCACGGTGTCGGCCGCTTCTTTGGCAAAATTCATTTCGTGGGTGACGACGACCATCGTCATCCGTTCCTTCGCCAGCTGTCTCATCACGTCGAGCACCTCGCCGGTCAATTCCGGATCCAAAGCGGAAGTGGGTTCGTCGAAGAGCATGATCTCCGGGTTCATCATCAGCGCCCTGGCGATGGCCACCCGCTGTTTTTCCCCGCCGGACAAGCGGGCGGGATAAGCGGAACGCCGCTGGCTGAGGCCGACTTTATCCAGCAGTTCCAAGCTCCTTTGCCGGATCTTTTCCTCCGGTTCCATTTTTTTTAAACGGGGGGCCAATTCCAAATTTTCCAGGACGGTCAGATGGGGGAAAAGGTGAAAATGCTGGAAGACCATCCCCATTTTGGAGGTAATCGCTTTTATTTTTTTCGGTTTTCCGTAAACCCCGTCTTCCACCAGCGGCTCCCCGGCGATGCGGATCGTTCCGCCGTCGACGGTTTCCAGGTGGATCAGGCTTCGCAGAAGGGTGCTTTTTCCGGCGCCGGAAGGCCCGATCAGGGCGACGACCTCGTTCGCATTTACCCGGAAACTGACATTTTTCAATACCGGCGTCCGGCCGTATGCTTTTTTCACGTCGGTCACTTCGATGATCGCCATTTCGCTTCCCGCCTTCTCATTGGTATTGATAGCGCCGTTCGATCCTCTTCAAGAGCGCCGTTAAGACCAGCGTGATGGCCAGGTAAATCAACCCCGCGACGAAGTAAGGCAGGGTGGTGAAATCGCGGTTGACGGCCGTTTGCGCGTAATGCAGCAGTTCCGGAACCGCCACCGCGTACAAAAGGGCGGTATCTTTCACCAATGTGATCGTTTCATTGGCCGCCGCGGGCAAGGAGACCCGGAACATTTGCGGCATGATGATCCGCGTCATCGCCTGCCATTTGTTCAAACCGAGCACCTGGGCCGCTTCAAATTGTCCCCTGTCGACGGCGAGGAGCCCGCCGCGGAAAATCTCCGCGAAGTAGGCCGCATAATTCAAAATAAAACCGGTGCAGGCGGCGACGAACCGGTCAAGGACGAGATAATCCCCGACGACCGGGATCAGGGGGAGCCCGAAACAAATGAAGAGGAGCTGCAGCAAAAGCGGCGTTCCCCGCATGACGGTAATGTACAGTTGAATCAGCCATGTTAAAGGCTTAAACCGGGTCCTTGCGGCGAAGGTAAGGAGCAGGCCGAGGGGAAGGGAGGTGCAGATGACGATGAAAAACAGAAACAATGTCATCTTCGTCCCTTCCAGCATCGGCCTTAAAATCATTTGGATGTAATCGATGGACATGGAAATTTCCTCCCGTCAGGTGAATCCTGGTAGTACCGGGTTTTGCCGGGACGGTTGGGCGCATCTTCGCCCCGGGGCAGGGCCAATCCGTCCGGTCCGGCCGGCCCCATCCTTGGCAGAATCTCCGCCATGATGCCTTGCAAAAACCGGAAAACGGAGCACGCCCTCGATCCGTCGAAATCGGATCAATGCGCCGATCTCACCGGGTATCCCTTTCGGAAATCGCAGGGGAGGTCCGGACAGGAGCGCAGCCGCGTCTGTCAAACTTTGCGTTCATCCCTTGCCCTTACTTCAAAATTTTGTCTTCCCCGAACCATTTGACGGAAATCTCCGCCGCCGTTCCGTCGGCGATCAGCTCATCCATGGCTTTTTGCAACTCCTCTAACAGCTTTTCGTTGCCCTTTTTGACGCCCACTCCGTATTCCTCCGGGGCCAACGTTTCCTTCAGGACCTTATACTGGTCTTTTTCCTTCGTCATATAGTAATCGATGACGACCTCATCGATGACGACCGCGTCCACCCGGCGGTTTTTCAAATCCGCCAAGGCCAGGACGTTATCGGCGTATTCGGTGACCGATTTGACTTTGTTTGCGATCGGGTCCGCCTTTAAAGCGTCGGCGGCGGAAGACATGGATTGGAGCCCGACGGTTTTGCCCGCCAGGTCGTCAAGGGTGTCGATGGGCGAATCCTTCAATGTCACCACCACTTGGGCGTTTTTCAAATAGGGTTTCGTAAACAGCACCTTCTTTTTCCGTTCTTCCGTGATCGTATAGCCGTTCCAAATCAGATCGATGCGCCCGCTGTTTAATTCCGATTCCTTCGTGGACCAGTCGATCGGCTGGAATTTCACCTTTTTTCCCATTTTTTTCGCCGCGGCTTTGGCAAGGTCGATATCGAAACCGACGATTTCATTGTTTTCGTCCCGGAATCCCATCGGGGCGAATTTGTCGTCGATTCCGACGATCAGGGTATCATCCTTCGCTGAGGAACCGGAACAGGCGGTAAAGAGGAACAGCAGGGAAAGGAGGGCGATAAAGCCGGCTAACCGTTTCATTCGTTGAACCACCTTTCTTGGAAGGGCTCTTTAATTTATTATCACTTTAATATATTAAAATGTTAAACTAATAAAAAAATACCACGGTTTCTCCGGGCTGTCAAACGAAAAATTTTTTGAACAGGGGGATTTTTCCCTTCGTTGCCCGATGGCCGGCAAAAAAGATGCCATAGATAAACCGCGGGCATGATACGGAAGGTTTATCCATGGCATATTCCTATCTTTGATATTGCCTTTGGGTTTGGGCCGGTCCGCTTGCGGACCGTTCATTTTGAATGGGGCCGAAAGGTTTTATTCGCCGGAGGCTGCCTCCCGAAAAAACCATTTCATCATGGGGGGCGTTACGACCGTCGTGACCAGGATCACAACGACAATACAAGCGAACATGTCCTGGCTCAGCAGTTTGGATTCGATGCCGATCGCGGAAAGAATTAACGCCACTTCACCCCTGGACACCATGGCGGAGCCGATTCCCAGCGAGCTTTTCCGATTGAATCCGGCCAATTTGGCCCCGGCCGCCGCCCCGATGAATTTGGTAAGGATGGCGATAGCGCTTAAAAGAACAATCAGGCCCAGATTTTGCGCAATGCCGGAAAACTGCGCAGAAACGCCGATGGAGGCAAAAAATACGGGAACGAAGATCGAGTAGCTGATCGTTTCAACCTTTTCAAATACCTCGTGTTTGAAGTTCGTCGTGCTGATCGCCAAACCCGCCATATAGGCTCCGATGATCGCGGCAACCCCCGCGTATTCCGCGAAATAGGCGTAGACCAGGCAAATGATTAAAGCGGAAGAAATGACCGTCTCGGTCACCTGCAACGAGGAAAACTTTCTCAGGAACCAAGGGACGGCTTTCCAGCCTGCCAAAATGGCCGCCGCGAAAAATGCGATTTTCTTTAAAATGATTGCCGTGAAATGAACGTCCTCGCCGGCCATGCTCATCAGGAACGCCAAGGCGAGGATGACCGCCACATCGTCGATGACGACGGCGCCCAGGATGGCGGTCCCTGCGCGGCTCTTTAATTGATTCAGCTCTTTGAGGGCCTGGACCGAGATGCTTACGCTCGTCGCCGAAAGCAAAAGCCCCAGAAACCAGGACTGCAGCGTGGTGAGATTTAACAGGACCCCGGCCAGATAACCGAAAACCATCGGCATGATCATGCCGCCCAACCCTACGAAAGTCGCGGCTTTTCCGGTTTGTTTGAACCGTTCGATATCCGTTTCCAGCCCGGCGATGAACATCAGCAGGATCGCGCCGATTTGACTCAATTCGGCCAACGTTTCCGTCTCGTTGACCAATCCGAATACCGAGGGACCTAAAACGATCCCGATCAGGAGTTTGCCGAGGACGGACGGCTGCCCCAATCTTACGCTCAGACTGCCCGCCACTTTCGCTGCCGCCAAAATGATGGCTAACTGAAGGATCAACATGCAAACATCCCGCCTTTCCGATTTTGATTGGCTAAAAGAAAAGGAGCCTGCCACGAGGGACACAGAAATCCCTAAGTGACAGACTCCACCTAAAAAATCCCGTATGAATGATTTTCCTTTGAATTTTAGAATATTTCAGGGAATTTGTCAAGAAAATGATTTTCAGTGTTGTTCGTCTGTGATATTGTCATATTGTAACGCTTCAGTGAAAATGTCAGTATGAGACAGGAGCGAATTCCATTGAGCAAAAAAGAATTGTAGCGTTACAAAGTCATTCGTCAATGGATCGAAGGGTATATCACGGGAAAACAAGCTGCCGAATTGTTATCGCTAAGTCTTCGTCAGGTTTATCGCCTCAAAAAACGAGTCCTTGAGGAGGATGAAAACGGAGTCATTCACAAAAACCGGGGGCGAAAACCTGCACATGCCTTATCCGAAGACATCCGGCAAAAAATCCTGAATCTCCGCCAAAGTGAAA